>NZ_JBEOUW010000015.1:0-191441 GCF_040303045.1 Kitasatospora sp. NPDC096140 | reverse complement strand
TCGGTCAGGCCCCCACCCTGCGCATACCGCACACCATTGGCATACCGCAGGGATCACTACCTGTCACCACCGACAACAGAACGAAAACCTCAGTAACGCACCTCCGCCCGGAGGGCGAACTCCCTCGGAGCGCGGCGTTGTTGACCGGCAGCTATGTCGGCCGGTTGCTGCCGCGCCGCTGGCTCACCGCCGGGTCGGCGTCCACCCCCGTCGTGCGGACGCCGACCCGGCCGTCTCCCGGACCCGGGCTCATGGCCGCGAGCCGCTCAGGCCGTGGGCCCGTCGCTGCCGGCCTGCGCGCCGCCGAACACCGCCTTGACGAGCCGGTCCAGTGCCTTCGGGAACTCCTGTGCCGGGTCGGTCGCGGAGTCCCCGGTGGTGAGCCCGGCGGTGAGGGTCCTTCCGCCGTCGGGGGTGCTGATCATCAGCGCCCCGAAGCCGCCCGGGGCGCCGCCGTTGTGGTGGACGATGGTGCCGTGGCCCGGCCCGAGGTCCTGCACGAACAGGCCGAGGCCGTACCCGAGCATCCCGTGCGGCGTGCGCATCTCGTCCAGCAGCGGGGCCGGCAGGAGCCTGCCGCCCAGCAGCGCGGAGAAGAAGGTGTGGAGGTCCCGGGTGGTGGAGATCATGTCGCCGGCGCCGGCCAGCAGGGAGAGGTTCTGCCGGGTAACGTCGACGACCTCCCAGCGCTCGGCGTCCTGGTAGCGGTAGTAGCCGTGGGCGTGCGGTTCGGGGAGCTCCGGGGAGGTGCCGGGCACCGCGGTGTCCCGCAGTCCGAGCGGCTGGAGGATCCGTCGCTGCATCTCCTCGGCGTACGAGCGGTCGCTGATCCGCTCGACCAGCAGCACGGCCACCGTGTAGTTGGTGTTGGAGTAGCTCTGGTCCGTCCCCGGCTCGAACCGCGCGGGCCGGGAGAGCGCGAACTGCACCAGCTCCTCCGGGCGGTAGCTGTGGAACCGGTTCTCCACCCAGGCCTTGCCCACCGAGGGGAGCCCCGGCACGAACGTCCCGTCGGGGTCGAGCTCGCCGGTGTAGTTGTACAGCCCGCTGGTGTGCTGCAGCAGCATCCGCACGGTGATGCGCCCGTCCAGGCCGAGCCCGGGCAGGTGGTCGGCCACCGGGCTGTCCAGCCCGATCGCGCCGTCGGCCACCAGCTGCAGGACCAGGGTCGCGACGAAGGTCTTGGTGGTGCTGCCCACCCAGAACCGCCCGTCCGCCGGAGGCTCCCCGGCCTCGCCCAGCTGGCGCACGCCAGCGGTGCCGACCCATGCGCCCTGCTCGTCGTGCACCCGCATCTGCATCCCGGCGAACCCGGCGTCGACGAAGGCCTGGACGGCCTCCTGAAGCTCCGGGCGGTCCTGTCCGGTGGCGGGCTCGGGCAGGGTGGGCTCCGGCTGGTGGATGGGGGTGACGGACATGGTGGTGCCTCCTTCGGATCCGCCGGCGGCGGACGTCGGCGTGGGAACCCGGCCGGCTCCCGCCAGTGTTCGGGCTTCGCTGAACATCCTCGACGCTACATTGCGTTCATTAATCGGTCAACGCTCAAAGGAGTCTCACTTCGCTTGCAGTGCAAGGGTGTTTCTGTCATTGAAGGCCAGTCTTTGCAATGACCTTGACGCTTAATGCAATGGGCGATCGAGCCCTCCTTTGCAATGAGCTGCGGCTGAATGCATACTGTGCCGCGAGGCTCGCGGGCACCGGCCCCGCGCACGCCGGCAGAGGGGAGACGGGTGCCGATGCCCGGAGGCAGACTCACCAGCGAGGACCGCCGGCAGATCGCCGCAGGGCTGGCCGACGGACTCGGGTACGCGGAGATCGGCCGGCGCCTGGGCCGGCCCGCCTCGACCGTCATGCGGGAGGTCACCCGCAACGGCGGGCCCGACGGCTACGGGGCGACCCGGGCGCACGAGGCCACCCGCCACCGCGCCCGCCGGCACAAGCAGGCCGAACCCGCGGCGGCGCCGGTCCCCGACGGCGGCGGGGGGCGCGACCCCCACACGGTCCAGGACCTCACGGAGTCCTGGGCTGCCGTCCTGGTCCGGCAGGGGGTGCCCCGGGTGGCGGCCGGGGTGATGGCCTGCCTGTACGTCACCGACTCCGGCGCCCTCACCGCCGCCGACCTGGTCCAGCGGCTCCGCGTCAGCCCGGCGTCGATCTCCAACGCCGTCACGTTCCTCGAACAGCAGGGGCTGCTCCGGCGGGAGCGGACTCCCGGCGTGCGCCGCGAACGCTACGTCATCGACGACGGCATCTGGGTCCGGACCCTGCTGGTCACCATGCAGACGAACGACGCCCTGGCGGCCGAGGCGAAGCGCGCGGCCGGGATCCTCGGGGCCGCGACCCCGGCGGGCGCCCGTTTCGAGTCCTCCGCCGGACTCCTGCTGATGGTGAACGATTCCCTCCGCCAGGGCATGGAGCAGTGGCGCCGGAGCCTGGCCGAAAGCTCCGACGGCGGGTGAGTGCACGCCGCCGCCCCGCAGCGCCCGCAGCGCCCGCAGCACCCGCAGGCCCGCAGCGCCCGGTGGTCATCCGGTGATCATCCGACGGGCGTGCGCTGATGCTGCTGCCAGCGGGCCCGGTGGAAGATCGGCTCGACGGCGACGACGCAGAACGCGTGCATCGGCCGGTTCGTGCCCTCGGGGTCGAAGAAGCCGACGATGTCGCCGAGGAAGCACTCGCCGTGCTGATGCACGTGCGGCTCCGCGGCGACGCGGTCGCCGACGTCGGTGAGCCAGTCCCCGATCCAGAACAGGAGCTCGGCCCGGGCGGTGATGACGATCGTCGCGGCGTGCTCGGCGAAACGGGCGGGGTGGCGGTCGGCGCGGCGACGGACGTCGTCGGGGCGGTCGGCGGAGCGCGCCGCCGGGGCCGTCACCCTCAGGGGCGTCGAGGCGCGGCGCATCCGGCGCCGCAGGTCCGGCCAGTGCGAGGGCCGCAGCCCGGTGTCCTCGCGGGCCAGGAGCAGCGGCAGCGGACGGGCGTTGCCGACGAAGGTCGTCGGCTGGTCGCCCGACGGGAGCGGGATGTGGACCGCACTGTGCGGGCTCGTCGCGGCGACGCGGAACAGGGCGCCGAGCCGCAGGAGGTCGGCGCGGCTCGCGGTCAGAAAGGCGACCTGGCCGTCGGGCGGGTGGACGAAGGTATTGCGGAGCATCCGGCCGGTGCTCAGGATCCGGCTGAGCCCGGAACCCGGATCACCGACAGGATGGCTCGTCAGTGGCAACCGCATCCGGCCGTCGTCAACCCCCATGCGCCCAGTACAGCACCAGCACCGGGTGGTCCGACACTCCTTATTGCGGCCGGTTGTTGCGGCCCGCACTCGGGGTACGGGCACGGGCCGCAAGGCGGCGGGCTGGGCCTGCGGGGCCGGCGCGGCGGACGCCCGGCGGCCTGGCGGACCTCCGGGAGTTCCGCGCGTCCGGACGGCGTCACTCGTAGACGCGGGCCGCGCCGAGCTGCCAGGCGACCGAAGCCCACGTCACCGGCTCGACCGGCGGAACGCCCGGGAACCTCGGCGGCCTGCCGAGCGAGGCGTCCAGCCAGCTGTCCCAGGACTCCAGGAACCCGGCCAGCGAGGCGCTCGCCCAGCCGCCGCCGTCACCGGCCCACTCGCCGCGGGCCCGCCTGTCCGCCCGCCAGGCACGGTCCCGGGCGTAGTCGGCGGCCAGGGCGCGCAGCCGGGTGCGCAGGTCCCCTGAGGTCGCGACCGGCGGCTCATCGGCCAGGGCGGCAGGGGCGGCGAGCCCGGCCGACGGCGCGGCGAGCGCGTCGAGCAGGTGGCGGGCCAGGCCGGGCCAGCCGGGATCAGGGGCGTGGTCGGGAAGCACGGCCGCCCAGCGGAGCAGCACGTCGTCCACCTCCGGGACGTCCGTGCCGGAGTCCTCGTAGTGCCTGATGAGGCGCTGCAGCAGGACGCGGAAGTCCGCTCCGGTCTCGGTCGGGTCCGGCTGATTCGTTGCGTCCGTCGGCATGGTGATCACCGTGTGAGAGTAGGGCCGGAACGAGATCGGCACGCACTCCGGACGCCCTGCCGACCGAGATCGTCGAGCACGGGACCCGCGGCTCGACCCATTCCGGAACGATCAGTCGGGCCCACCCCACCCGACACCGCCCCCACCGGGGACCGCTGGCCCCCCCGGGACCCATCGGGACCCTGAACGGGGGGCGGTGCGCCCGTCCGTCAGACGGGCTGGGTGGCGAAGACGAAGAGGCCCCCGGGGCCGCGGACAGCGGCGTACCCGTTCGTCGTGAACTGCGGCATCTCCCCGATCCCCGAGGCCAGCAGCTTCTTGTCGCGGACGTCGAGCGCGGCTCCGGCGCCGTTCACGTACGCGTAGAGGACACCGTTGCCCGGGAGGGCGCGCGGCGTGATGTTCACCTCGTCCGCGGCCTGGCGCCACAGCTCCTTGCCGGTCTCCGTGTTCCAGGCCACTGCGCCCTTGCCGTACTGCACCACGGCGGTGTTGCCGTCCGGGGAGACGGCGAGGCCGTCGTCATCGACGGTGCCGTTGGTGTCGATGCCCGGCCCCTCGGCGAGCCGGCGGCCGCTCTTGACGTCGATCAGCGTCATGACCGCTTCGGATTCGCCGTACGAGGACCATTCGAGCAGGGCTTTGTCGCCCTGGTACGGCATCAGCCGCGCGCTGGTCGCCTTGGCCGGGGTGATCAGCTTGGCGAGGGCGGCCGGCGGAGCATGCCGGCGCGCCCCGCGGCGCGACGGCCGTTTCGCAAGGGAGGGGGCAGGGTGGGCGCATCGAGGGTTCCGATCACCGGTCGTCGAGGAATCCGTCGACGAGGCGGCGGGAGTCGTCGTCCGCCCCATCGGCGCCGGGAGCGGCGCTGCCCGGCGCTGCCGGGAACGCGGACGGGGTCCGGTACCTGGGTAGGTACCGGACCCCGTCCGACTATGGAGCGCCAGGCCCGGGTTGCACGGACTCTTCCTACTGAAAGTAGGACGTGCTCTGGTAGCACCGCTGACGCCTGACGAGGAATCATTCTCCCTCGCGACAAGAAGAATATTAGCAGCTCAGCGCCCGTGCGCCGAATCGCCGGGGGAGGCTCGTGCGGCGTCCCCTGTCCCGGACTACCCGGCCGACGCGCACAGGGCGGCCGCGTAGGCGGGGATCAGCGGGGAGCGGTCGGCCCGGCGCCAGGCGAGGACCAGACGGCTCGGCGGGAGGTCGTCGACCGGGCGGAAGGCGATGCCCTCGACCCGGTGGCGGGCGGCCGCCTGACCGGGGACGAGGGCGACGGCGCGCTGCCACAGGACGGCGTGCAGGCACTCGTCCAGGGACCGGACCGCCGGTCCGTCGGCGCTGTCGGGGGTCGGCTGCCAGAAGGCCCGCCAGGTGGGGTCGGCGGTTTCCGGCAGGCGGACGGAGCTGCGGTGGGCGAGGTCCCCGGCGCTCAGGCTGCGCCGACGGGCCAGCGGGTCGTCGGCGGGCACGGCGGCGTAGCAGCGGTCCTCGCGCACCGTCCGCGTCGCCAACCCGGTCTCGTCGAACGGGCCGTAGGTGATCGCCACGTCGACCTGGTCGGCCGTCAGTCCGATCAGCGGGTCGCCCAGGTCGCCCTGGTGCAGCCGGACGGTCGTGTCGGGGCAGCTCCGTGCGAAGGCCCGGGCGGCGGGGAAGGACAGCGCCTGCTCGCCCGGTCCGAGCACCCCGACCCGCAGTACCCGCTCGCCCGCGGCCCGTCGTACCCGCTCGCGGGCCCGTTCGGCGCCGGCCAGCAGGGCGCGGGCCTCCACCAGCAGGACCCGGCCCGGCGCGGTCAGTTCCATGCCCCGCGGGGTCCGGACGAACAGCGCGCAGCCGAGGTCCGCTTCGAGTTCGCGGATGCGCTGGCTCAGGGGCGGCTGCGACATCCGTAGCCGCTTCGCGGCCCGTCCGACGTTCGCCTCCTCCGCCACCGCGACGAAGTAGCCGAGTCTGCGCAGGTCCATGGAGGTCACGATAGCGATCGGAAGCGATAGCGGAAGCATGCCCACCCGGTCCGAAACGGTCTTGGACGCGCCGTGCGCCGCGCGGCTTGGATCGGGCCATGACCTACCAACAGCCCTCGGACCTGCGCACCGTGCCGACCGTCCGCGCCCTGGCCCGGGACGAGTTCGACGCCTTCATCCACTTCCACGAATCGGTCTTCCGGGAGGGCGGGACGATTCCGCTCAAGCTGCGCGAACTGGTCGCACTGGCCGTCGCGATGACGACGCGGTGCTCCTACTGCATCGACACCCACACCCGGGGCGCGACGGACGCGGGGGCCACGCGCGAGGAGATCGCCGAGATCGGGTTCGTCGCCGCGGCCGTCTGCGCCGGCGGCGCGATGGCCCACGCCCTGCTCGCCCTGCGCCTCGACCGTGAGCACCACCACCCCGGGAAGGACGACTCCGAGTAACCGGCCCGCGATGAGTGATTAGCGATCCGCCGCCCGTCGTCTCCGGCCGCGGTGTGGGTGAGTCCGCCCGCACCGCGGCCGGACGGCTTCACGGCGCCCGTCCGACGGCGTGCCGGATCGTTTCCATTCCTGTCCCGTCGACCTCTCGGCGACCCCTCGGCGACCTCTCGGTGAACCCTCGGCGTCCCGTTCCAGCGTTCCAGGCTCGGCCCATCCCCGCTGGTCAGAGGCTCATTCGCCGTTCCACCCTCCCGATCGTGCCGCCAGGTGTGGTGGCTGGGACGAAGTGCCCCGCAGGCTTCGGTCATCAAGCCTCGGTCATCCGATCGACGCACCGGCCCACCCGTTGGGCGACCGCCGAAAGGGGCACCACCACATGTCCGTCCGCACCTCCCGCACCCGGCTGATCACCGCTGCCGCCGGCGTCGCCATCGCCGCCCTCTCGATGACCGCGTGCAACGGCGACGGGGACGTCAAGTCGGCGGGACCCGCCCCGACGGTCACGGTCACCCCGTTCACCACGCCGCCCACCGCACCCGCGACCCCCTCGACCTCCGCGGCGCCCGGCGCCCCGTCCGCCGCCGCCCCCACCGGCAAGGCCCCGGCCGCCACCGCCTCCAAGCCCGCCGCCAACGCCCCGGCCTCCTCCGCACCGAAGGCCCCCGCGGTGCCCGCCGCCGCCAACCCGAGCACCTGCGAGGCTTCCAACACCAAGACCACCGCCGCCCCGCTCAACCGCCCCGTGAACCACATGCTGCTCACGGTCACGAACACGGGCTCCGGCATCTGCTACCTCTACGGCTACCCGGCCGTCCGCTTCGGCGAGGCCCAGTCCGTGCCCCCCGTCATCGACGACTCGAAGCCGCAGGCCGTCGTCACGCTCAAGCCCGGCGAGTCCGGCTACGCCTCCGTCAACCTCTCCTCCACGGACGGCACCGACGGCGCCAACGGCCGCACCGTGACCTCCCTGGAGGTCTACTTCCACGGCCCCTCCGGCAACGAGAGCGTCGGCGCCGGAGCCCACCCGCCGCTGCCGGCCAAGGGCGCGTACGTCGACGACTCCCTCAAGGTCACCTACTGGCAGCAGTCGATGGACGACGCCGTCTCCTGGTGACACCCGCACCACCCGACCCGAAGAGCGACCGGTCGCCCGAAGACCGGCAGCTCGAAGGCCGGTAGCCCGAAGACCGGCAGCTCGAAGGCCGGTAGCCCGAAGACCAGTAGCCAGGCCCGGAAGACAGGAAGGCAGACCACCATGCCCGACACCGCCCGCAGGATCGCCCGTCGCCTGGCCGTCTACGCCGGCACGGCCCTCCGGATCCTCGTCCTCGGCCGTCCCGAGGACCCGGACCTCGCACGGAAGGCCGGCCTCACCCTGCGCTGACGTCCGACGTCCTGCCCCCTGGCCTCCAGCGCCACTCGGCGGCCGACGCGGGCGGTGCACCACCGGATCCGTCGCGCGCTCGACAACTCCCACCGGCACAACGGGATCTGTCAACCGCGCCGTACCCGATCGAACGTCACGGTCCGGTCCCTGTCATGTCCTGGCGATTGTGACGCCACGGATGCCACCAAATTCCTTCTGCCGTACGTCCTTTGACCTGTCCGAGCGCATCGACGCCGATCGGCGCCGGTCCATCGCCCTTCACGTATCCATCACCATCGAGGAGTCACCATGTTCGTCCGCAACCGTCGTCCGCTGCTCGCCACCGCCGTCCTCGTCGTCGGGGCAGGGCTTGCGTTGACCGCGTGCGGGCCCGACAACGCCGACACGGCAGGCGGCTCTCCGGCCCCCGCGCCCACCTCGGTGGCCGCCGCGCCGTCGACGCCGGCCGGCCCGGCCACCGGTGCTCCCACCGCGAGCGCGCCCACCGCCGGTGCCTCGCCCACCGCCACCCGCCCGGCCGCCAAGACACCGCCCGCCGCGAGCCCGTCGGGCGCCGCCAAGCCCGGCGGTACCCAGCCCGGCGGCGGGGACGTCGGCACGGACGCCCGGCCGTGCGACATCGAGAACCTCACCGTCCAGGCGGCGCCCCGCGCCGGGTCTCCGAGCCAGTGGGCCATCGAGGTCCGCAACAACGGCACGGGCACCTGCAGCCTGAGCTCCACCCCGGGTGTCGACCTGGGCAACTCCACCGCCCGGGACCAGAGCAACAACATCAAGCCGATCCTCGCCAGCGGCACCCTGCGCTTCCCGGTCCCGGCGGGCCGCAGCGCCTACGTGGTGATCGACCTCGACCCGAGCGGCGCCACCACCGGCACCACCCCCGGCATCAACGAGATCAACGTCCTGGTCGACGACGACGACACCAACATGCCCCTCGCCAACACCCGCAACTTCCCGCTCGCCGCGGGCACCCACGTCCTCAACCCGCAGATGGGCATCTACCGCCCCACCCTGGCCGAAGCCGTCACCTCCGTGGCAGCGGCCGGCAAGTAGCCGGCCACCCTGCGGCCTGCGCCCGTCCCGGCCCGTCCACCGCACGTCCTTCACCGACGGCCTCCGGTGGGACACGGCGAGCACACCGGCGGATCACGGGGGCCCGATGCCGGGCAGGGACGCCGATCGGCTCCGGCCCCGGAACCGATCCCCGGGCTCAGGATCAGACTCCCGGGCCCGGATGTCGGAGCGATTGCCACGTATCCGGCGATACCGCCTCCGAGCTGGGAATTCACGCTGGCCGACGGCGCCACGGATCCCCTAGAGTCGGCGCGCCCGCCCCCGTCGGGGTGGTGGCGTACCGGTGTGCGGGGTCGAGCACACGGCGATTCCAGGAGTTGACGATCTGATGGTGTGTGTGGCGTGCGGGGCGCGCCCCGTGGGCACGGACAGCGGCCGCTGCTTCGGCTGCGCGGAGGCGGTCCCCGGATGGGCCGCGGCGCTGAGTCCGGCGAACGGCCTCGCCGTGGCGCTGTACGCCCTGCTGGCGTTGGACGCCGCGCTGGCGGTGCTGGCGGTCGCGGTCGACGTGTGGTCCGACGTCCTCGTGGGCGGGCTGCTGGACGCGCCGGGTGACGCCGACCTCGACGACTTCGATGCCGTGCACTCCACGGCGCAGACGCTGAACGACGTGTACAGCACGTTGGTGCTGGCCACCATCGTGGTGTTCATCGTCTGGTTCTACCGCATCCGCAAGAACGCCGATCTGCTGCTGCCGA
Organism: Kitasatospora sp. NPDC096140; assembly: GCF_040303045.1. Classification (NCBI taxonomy): domain Bacteria; kingdom Bacillati; phylum Actinomycetota; class Actinomycetes; order Kitasatosporales; family Streptomycetaceae; genus Kitasatospora; species Kitasatospora sp. NPDC096140. Next base: position 181,886 of record NZ_JBEOUW010000015.1, on the reverse strand, counting down.
ACGGGCACCGCCTCGGGCGCGGCTGGGTCATCGGAGCGTGGTTCACCCCCGTCGTCGCGCTCTGGTTCCCCTGGCAGCTGATGGTCGACTGCTGGAGGGCCAGCGCGCCGCTGGACGCCGAAGGAAGGCGGCGCACGCCGTCGGAGAAGGTGATCGCCCTGTGGTGGTCCACCTGGATCGGCTCGATCATCGTCAGCCGGATCGCCGCCACCATGCTGAAGCACGTGGACCCGTCGGTCCCGGGCGACCTCGAAAGCCTGCGCAGCACCATCCGGGTGGAGGCCGCCGGGTCGGCGCTGCGGCTGGTGGCCGCGATCGCGGCGATCATGGTGGTCAACCGCCTGACCGCCATGCAGTTGGCCCGCCGAGCCGACGTCAACCCGCTCGCGGCAAGGGCCGCCCAGGAAGCCCGCGTCCACGCCATGGTCTCGGCCCCGGCCGCTCCGCCGGTGTCCGACGCCGCACCCGCGTCCGCCTCCGCCGCTGCGCCGGAGGGCCGGCCCTCCACCTGAGGACGGCCCACGCGCCCGTCCGGGCCCTCCCCGGCCCGGCGCCCGCAGGCCCATGACTTCCAGTGACCTCAGGCAGACGCTCGCTCGGTCAGGCCACCATCAGGCGGCCGAGAACCGGGCTATCCGTCCGCGCCCGGTCGCCCGCGTCGGCCCCGGAGTCGACGCCACCACCGGCGGACGGCCGAAGGGCGAGGCCTGGCGCCGGGGAACGAGGAACCCGTCGTCTCCTCGCCCTCGTGGACGATCTCCGTGGTGCCGGATCGGAAGCTCTCGATGGAGATCGCCAGGGCTGGCGACAGGTGCCGGACACCGTCGGTGTCGACGGTGAAGTCAGCGACGAGGACGTCCGCCTGGATCACCGAGCCGTGGACGGTGACGTCGCCCTCGATCCTGTTCACGGCCTGGAAGCCCTCCGGCTGCTCCTCGTCCGCGTGCTGCTCGGGCATGCCTGGTCCTCCCTCCCGCGGGCCGGCCCTTCCCGCAGCAGCCTCGCACAGCGAGAGCCCCGTGGGAAGCCGGAGTGCCGCCGTCGGGCCGACCCCTCTCTGACCGTCAACCACGCCACATTGATGGTCAGTTGACCTCACGTCGCCCGCGGGTCGTGGTGCGGGACCGGCAGTCGTGCACACCGGGCGGTGCGGGCTGCGGAGTTGGCGGATTCGAGCGCTTGCGGGGAGGTGGCGGCCGTGCGCAGGCTGTGTCATGTCGGCGACGTGCTCGGGCGGCCGTGTCGCACGCCCCCGGGGGAGCGCAGGGAGCGGCCCATGCCCTACCACCACCTGGACAGTTCCGCCGTCGAGCCGGGGCACCGGTTCGAGTGGTGGTGCGAGATGGTCGCCCGGGACGTCGCGCCCACGCGGATCACCACCGAGCACGCCGACGACTTCCCCGCGACCGTCGGCACGCTGGCGCTCGGCCCCGGGCAACACCTCACCACGATGTCCTTCCCGTCCATCCGATCGGAGCGCACCCCCGCTCTCATCCGACGCTCCGACCCGGAGGTGTACGAGCTGGCGCTGATCCGGGGCAGCGCGATGTGGATCGCCCAGGGCGACAACGAGACCAGGATGCGCTCCGGCGACCTCGTGATGTGGAACACCTCCCGCCCGTTCGACGGCCGCGGGTTGCCCGGCGGCGTGTCCCGGGCCGTCATCCTGCACCTTCCGGCAGCCGAACTCCCGCTGCACCACCGCCGCTTGGACCGGCTGCTGGCCAGCTCCGCGTCCGCCTGCGGCGGCGTCGGCGGGGTGCTGGCCGCATTCCTGCGCGGCCTCGTGCGGGAGGCGCCCGCCGTCGCCGAGCACGAGGCCGTCCGGCTCGGCATCGCGGCGCGCGAACTGGCCGTCGCCTTCCTCGCGCACCGGCTGGGCGTGGAGGACCGGCTGCCGCCGGAGCCGCGCCACCGGATGCTGCTCGCCCGCATCGACGCCTTCATCGAGGAGAACCTCGGCGACCCGGACCTCTCGCCCACCGCGATCGCCGCCCGGCACCACATCTCGCTGCGCACCCTGCACGGGCTCTTCCACCGTGAACAGCGCGGCGGTGTCGCGGCGGTGGTCCGCCGGCGCCGCCTGGAACGGTGCCGGGCGGACCTCGCCGACCCGGGTCTCGCGGTGGTGCCGGTGCACGCGATCGCGGCGCGCTGGGGCTTCCGCGCCGCTGCCGCCTTCAGCCGGGCCTTCCGCGACGAGTACGGCACCACCGCGAGCGACTTCCGGGCCTCGGCGGGTGCGGGCGTCGCTACGAGCCGCAGCGGACGTTGACCGCGCTCAGCCGGTCGTTGTGCGCGGAGGCGAGGTTGCCCTGCCACCAGCGCGGGACGGTGCCCATGAATCCGGAGTAGTCGGAGCCGGCGTAGATGTCGGCGGGGCCGCCGCCGCGGTTCCAGACCGAGCTGGCGCGGTCGTCGAACCAGTCCGGGACGTCGTTCAGCCCGCAGTAGGGCACGATCCAGATCCAGCCGCCGGCGTTGGCGTTCTGCCAGAAACAGGTCTGGCCGTCCTTGCAGAGGTCCCAGGCCGAGTCGAGCGCGTCCGGCCCGGTGACCCGGTACAGCCCCGGCTCCCCGGCGACCGCGGTGACGGCGGTCCCGGCGCTCGCGGACGGAGCGGCGGCGAGCACCGAGGCACCGGCCAGGGCGGCGACGGCCGCGGCGGCGAGCCTGGTGCGGACGGACGGCCTGGTGCGGACGGGCGACATGGTGCGGATGGGCGACATGGTGCATCCCTCCCGGGTATGGCGGTGGGCACCGGCGTGGTGCCCACCACCAACCCTGCGGCAGCGCGCGACGGGAGTCGTCGGCCGTCCGCGCAAGGTCCGTTGACGATGCGCGCAGGCCCGTCGGGTGCCGCCGGGCAGGTGGCGTACCGCGCGCCCCTCGGGCCGGGCGCCGGCATCGCGAGCGACGGAGCCGTCGGCTTCCCGGACGGCCGTCGGCCGACCCTCCCGTCGGTGCGGAACGCGCCGCCCCGGTCCGGTGCGACGGGGTCGGCGTGGGGACAAGCGTTACATTGGGGCGGAAAGGGGCACGATCGCCGACGAGGTGTGGCCGATGCACGCGATCACCGACTGGCTGCGCAGCCTGTCCGGCCCGGTCGTGTACGCGGTCATCGGCGGCATGGTCTTCACCGAGGACGCCCTGTTCTTCAGCTTCTTCATCCCCGGCGAGACCGCCGCCGTGTTCGGCGGCTTCCTGGCCCACCAGGGCCGCGCCTCGCTCGGCCTGATGGTCCTGGTCGTCGTCTGCGCGGCCGTCCTCGGCGACTCCGCCGGGTACGAGATCGGCCGGCACCTCGGCCCGTCGATCCTCCACACCCGCCCGCTGCGTCGCCATGCCAAGCGGGTCGGCACGGCACAGGACCTGATCCGCCGGCGCGGGCCGGCCGCCGTCTTCGTCGGCCGCTTCATCGCCTTCTTCCGCCCGCTGGTGCCCTCGCTGGCCGGGATGTCCCGCATGCCGTACCGCCGGTTCCTGCTCTACAACGCCCTCGGCGGGGTCGCGTGGGGCGTCGGCTTCACCCTCCTCGGCTACTTCGCCGGAGCCGCCTACAGCAGGGTGGAGGGTACGGTCGGCCGGTTCGCCGCCATCGCGATCGCCGTGATCATCGCCGTCACCCTGCTGGTCTGGTACCTGCGGCAGCACCGCTCGCGGGGCGGCGAGTCGTCGGACGACAACGGCGGTGACGGCGACGGCGACGACGAGGGCGAGGGCGACGGCGACAGTGATGGCGACAACGGTGGTGACGGCAACGGTGGTGACGGCAACGGTGACGGTGACGGTGATAGTGACGGACGGAATCCCTGAGCCGGCCGCCCCGACGGCGCGGGCGTCCTCGGGCGGCTACTGCCAGCCGTGCGTGGTCATGGCCCTCTGGTAGAGGACGGTGCGGGATCGACGGGTGCGTTGCACGAGGCCGGCCCGGTGGAGGATCTGCAGGTGGTAGGAGACGGTCGCGGGGCTGAGGTGGACGCGCCGGGCGAGTTCTCCGGTCGTGCGGGGCTGGGCGAGTTCGGCCATGAGCCTCGTGCGGGTCGGGCCGATCAGTGCTCCTTCGGGCGCGGTCGGGAGGCAGTCGTTCGGCCCGACCGGGTAGACGATCAACGGCAGGCGGGGGGCCGGCGCGCCCGGAGGCTCGGCACCGCAGAAGGTCGCCCGTCCCGCGAAGACGCTCGGTACGAAGATCGCGGCATCGGCGTCGAGGTTGGACGTGGGCAGTCCGGGGGCCGTCGGGTGGACGGTCAGGGCGCCGCCGTCCCACTCCAGGTTGGGGGCCAGGTGGTTGACGGCTTCCGCGATGCCGTGCCGGGTGATCACGGTGGCGCGGGCGGCGACGTCGCCCTCCAGCCGGGCCCGGATGCCGGGCCAGTGACGCGCGAGGGCGGTGTGCCAGAACCGTTCCAGCTCCACCGCGACGCGCTGTGCCACGTACTCCTCGCCCCGTTCCATGGCATCGAGGAGCAGCCGGGGCGGCCGGTCGGCAGCGGTGCGCCCCCATGAGTGGCCGCCGACGGCCCCCGTGAGTTCGTAGCGGATCCGCTCCCGGCTTGTGGTGGCGACGCGGTGCAGGGCCTCGTCCAGGGGCAGCTGGAAGCCGGGCGGTTCCGGCCGGAGGAAGTCGGGGGCGTAGCCGCGTGGGCCCCCGCCCGCGACGACGGCGAGCAATCCCAGCCGCCCCGCGGACAGTGCCTGCCGGGCCGAGGCCTGCCACTCGGGGTCGAGTGAACCGGGCGAGCGGGCGAGGGAGTACAGCAGGTCCTTGGCGACGTCGAGCGGGGTCATGGCGAACCTGACCTTGCCCAGCCCCTGACTGCTGAGGTCGATCCTGATCACGAGCCGCCCCCCGCGTCGAGATTCTCTTCGAAAGAAATCGAATCATTCGACGGCGGATGTGTCACCGGGGTTCCCTGGATCCCGTGCCCGACACCCCGGGCGATCGGCCCGAGTTCCGCCGGGCTCCACCGGCCGACGAACGGGTGCCCCGCACCGACCTTCCATGACCCACTGACATCTACGAGGGAGTCACATGAAGTTCGTGAAGGCAGGACTGACCACTGCCGCCGTCGTCGCGGCCACGCTGGGCGCCACCACCTCCGCACACGCGACGACGACGCACTGCAACAGCAACGGCAACTTCTCCATCTGTGCCTACGCCACCTGGTACCGGTACGTGGGCGACACCTACGCCACGGTCTCGCTGTCCTCCGGCCACTACACCGACTACCGGTGGACGATCACCCCGTCCAGCGGCAACTCGCAGACCGGCCTGTTCTACCCCGGTCAGAGCGCTTCGGCGGACTTCTCCGGCCGGGTGAACGTCACCGTGTGCGTCAGGGAGGCGACGCTCGGCACCGTGTGCGTGGGCCCGTTCTCGCCGGACACCAGCAACGCCGGCTGATCCAGCGCCGGCATCGGTCCGCCCCGGTCTGTCCCGTCCGGGGCGGACCGGGGCGGACCGATGCGGCAACGAGCTTGAGCACGAGCACGAGCACGAGCCCGGCCCCGAGCCCCGCGGATGGCGACGTTTCGGCAGATCAGCCCCGGTATCACCCCTCTTTCGTGACGCTTGGTCAGCACTGCCGCCGGGCCCTACAGTGCGCGACATGAACCTCCGCACCAAGAAGACGCTGTCCGTCCTGCTCAAAGGCGCACTCATCCTCACCTTCTGGACCGTCTACGGCCTGGCCAGAGGCGGGCAGTTCCGGTTGAATCCGTTCTTCTTCGTCTCCGTGGCGTTGTTCCTGGCGATCGCCGGGTACACGTGGTGGTGGTACGGCGACTCCGACAAGGCGGTGGCTCTGCGGGCACAGGTGGAAGTGAAGAAGGCCGCCCGGCAACTCCGGTCTCCGGGTGGTCAGCCGCGCTCGTAGTGCGCGAGGTACCCGGTGAGTTCGTCGTCCATGCTCTCCTCGCCGTAGCCGTGCAGCGCGCACCACAGGCGGTTCTCCACCCAGAAGCGGAACGCGAACTCCTCGAACGAGGAAGCGCACCGGGCGATGGCCCCGAACCAGTCCACCGGCACGCCCGGTTCGTCCCACTCGGGCGCGTCCGCGAGGTCCAGCGGGGAGGCCACCACGAAGGCCTCGCCGGTGGGGCGCAGGTACAGGTACCAGTGCACGCAGTCCTGTTGGTCGCGCAGGAAGCGGACCAGGAAGGCACCGGGCTCCACCGGGCTCGGTATCGGCGACGAGACGTCCGTCCAGCAGGCCGTGGCCGACACCGCGTCCAGGGACTGGTAGCTGGTGGCGCCGGTCTGGAAGGCGGTGAACTCGGCGGGCAGCACGATCCCGGCGCCCGCCAGCTCGGCGGCGACGGCGTCGAGGTGCCCGGCGAGCTCCGGCAGCACCGGGCCGGTGCCGCCGAGCCACCCGAACCCGCCGTCGAAACGGGCCGGTTCCAGCGGCGGCAGCGTGTCGGCGTCGTACCACTCGTAGGTGCCGCCGCACGGGCGGTGCGGACCGAGGTCGGACGCGCACCAGAGGTCCTGGAAGACGGGACGGTAGGTCGGCTCGGTGGCGGTGGTCACGGTGCTCCTCGGTCGGGTTGCTGCGTCACCGCACATCCTTCCGCCCGGCACTGACAATCCACGGCCCGGCAGCCTGACGGTGTGGGAGACTCCGCCGGAGTCGATCACGGGGGTGCGCGGTGGGACGTGTCTTGACGTGGGTGGTCCGGTGCTGCGCGGTGGGGGCGTGGGCGGCGATGGCGGTCGCGCTGGTGCGGGCCTTCGGGCTGGGCTCCGGCGCCGTGCAACCGCAGACCGGCCTGCTCCTCCTCGGGTGGGTCGGCCTCGGCCTGCTCTGGCTGCGGCTGGTCGCCCTCTGGACGCGCGCGGCCCTGCGCGCGGTGGCGCGAGCGAGGTCCGGCCGGGTCCTGCTCTCCAAGCAGCCCCCGCGGCGGGAACCCGAGCCGAGGGTGCCGGAGAGCTTCCACAGCCCCGCCTGGGTCTACGTGCGGTACGCCGCGGTCTGGGTCCTCGTCCCGCTCGCCGCCGCGGTGCCGGCCTCGCTCCGGGGGATGGACGGCGGTGAATCCGTCCGCCAGCTGAAGCAGGCCGGTGCGGTCACCGTCACCGCGACGGTCGTCGACGCCTCCGGTGTCGAGGAGATCGAGGACGAGGGTGAGGTCACGGGCTACCACGCCGACCTCGTGCTCGCGATACCGGGCGGTCCGCAGGTCACCGCTTACGGGGTCACTCACGACGAACCCCGCCCGGACGGCCGGGTCCGGGCCCTGTGGGCGCCCTCCGCCCCACAGCTCGGGGCCGTCGTCAACGACACGAAGCACCTCGACGCCTTCGTGCACACCGGCTGGACCTGGCACGTCGAGAGCATCTCGATGCTCGTCATCCTCGGACTGTTCGTCGGCCTCGGCGTCGTGCCGCTGTCCGTGGCGGCCGGTGCCGACGGCCTGCACGACCTGACGTGGCGGCCACTCGCGCAGACCGTCAACACCGCGGTGCTCACGCTGCTCTTCCTCTGGATCCGCCCGCTCCTGACCGCCCAGGGGCTCGCGGCCGACGTGGCCGCCGCCACCGCGGTCGGATTCGGGATCGTCCTGCTGTTCCTCTATCTCGGCCAGTCACTCCGGGCCCTCAGCGTCAGCTGACCCGACGAGGACCCCGACGACCCCGGTGACGCCGGTGACGCCGGTGACCCCAACGACCCGGTGACGCCGAACGACCCCGACAACCCCGACGACCGCAGCCGGGTTCGTCTGAACCGCACTCAGACCCGGCGGCGCTTGCATAGCCTCGGCCCCATGGACTGGTCACCATTCGCGAGTACCGCCCTCGGCGCCGTCATCGGCGTCACGTCCACGCTCATCGCGGACCGGGTCAGGTGGCGGCGCGACCACCGGGACCGGCACCGGGACGCCAAGCGACTGCTCTACGCGGAGTACCTCGCAGCGCTGTCCAGGACCTGGAACGAGATCCGCCAGGCCGCGCGGAACCCCACGCTGCCTGCGGACGAGCGCGGCCGGGTCGCGGTGGAGGCATTCAAGTCCGGGGGTTCCTACGAGCTGCGGTACCAGGTCTCGATCACCGCGTCGGACGGTGTCGAACAGTCCTCCGTCACGGCCTTCAGAGCGCTGCGGGACCTTCGTGACCTGGTCGAGTCCGGCGTCACGTACACCGAGCCGGAGTATCAGGAGGCCCGCCGGCACTGGGACCGTCTCTTCGGCGAGCTACGGCTCCGCATACGCGCCGACCTCGACGGCGTCTGAGCGGAGCAGGCGGTCTGCCCGGCCTACCAGGTCTGCGAGGTCTGCCCGGCGTGCCTGGCCTGCCTGGCTTACCAGGCCTGCCGGCCTTCCCCGGCCGGGGTGTCCCGCCCAGGTGTTACCGGTCGGCCGCTTCCAGGACCTGCGTGACCAGGGAGACGTCGGCCTTGGGGATCACGATCACGTGCTGCTCGTCGCCCGCGGCGAGGTCGAGGCGGGCCATCTTCGGGAGCGGCGCCTTCTGCTCCGACGGCGAGAGGCGGAACGGGCCCTGGAGGACGACGTTCTCGCGGGTGCGCCGGTTGTGCCAGGTCACGGTGTCGGCCGAGAGGTGGAGGTGGCCGGAGGCCGTGTGCGGAATGGTCCGTCCCTTGCCGACCGACAGCATCTTGACGGTGCCCAGCGTCGGGCTTGAGCAGAACACCTGCAGGGTGGTGCCCGCCCGGAGGTCGGCGAGGTCCTTCTCGGTGCTGAGCCGCCGGATGCCGAACATCGAGAGCAGGGCGTCGGAGAGGGTTCTGGTTCCCGCGGAGCGGCGGATGTCGGTTGTCATGGCGCAGATTCTCCCAGGGGCCGCCGGCAGGCCTGTGACCAGGGTGGTTCCCGAGATGCCGAGGCATTCCCCGTGGCCTCCGGGCAGGTTCGTCCGCCTCCTGAGGTCTGTCGATCGGCTGCCGATTCGTCACGGTGGGTGATGCCCCGTACGGTCCGGGCTCGCCGGGACGGGCGCGTTCGCCGAGGGTTGGCAGTACGGAAGGCGCATGTCGGACGCCAGTCATCGAAAGTGGGCGAATGCCATGAAGGTCGCAGTCATCGGCGGAACCGGGCTGATCGGGTCACGGGTCGTGCAGAACCTGAACGCCTCCGGGCACCAGGCTGTACCCCACTCCCTGTCCACGGGCGTGGACGTCATCACGGGGCAGGGGCTGGAGGCGGCCGTGGCGGGCGCCGACGCCGTCGTCAACCTGACGAACTCCCCGACCTTCGACGACGCCTCGCTCGCCTTCTTCCGGACCTCGATGGACAACCTTCTCGCCGCGAGCCACAAGGGCGGGGTCGGGCACGCCGTCATCCTCTCCATCGTCGGCGTGGACCAGGTGCCCGACCTGGACTACTACCGGGCGAAGGTGCTCCAAGAGGAGACCCTCAAGGCCGGACCGGTCCCGTACTCCATCGTCCGCGCCACGCAGTTCATGGAGTTCATGGACGCGACCCTGGCCATGACCGCCGACGGCGACACCGTCCGCCTGCCGCGCACGCCGATCCAGCCGATCGCCGCCGCGGACGTCGCCGCCGTGGTCGCCGAAGTCGCCGCGGGCAGCCCCCTGAACGGCGTCGTCGACATCGCGGGCCCGGACGTCTACCCGCTCGACGAACTCGGCCGGCTCACCCTGACCGCCAAGGGCGACGGGCGCCGAGTCGTCACCGATGACACCGCGGGCCTGTTCGCCGCCGTCCACGGCGACGTCCTCACCGCCCCGAGCGGCGCCCGCATCGCCCCCACCCACTACACGGACTGGCTCGCCTGAAACCCCGTGCCGGGCCCGGGCGTCCGCGGATCACATCGTCTGGACCTCGCTCGACACGGTGAACCCCTGGTGGCGGCAGGTGTCGATGACCGTTGCCACGGCGCCCGTCCAGAAGTAGTAGCGGTGGCCCTGGACGGTGCGGAACCCGACACCGGCCGTCCCCAGGCGGCCGCGGCAGGGGAAGACCTCGGCGATCTCCTCCGGCGTGCCGTCCAGCGGCTCCGCGCCCGACATCCGCCACACGGCGCCGATCAGCCGGGCCCTCAGGTGCACCCGCCCGGATCCGACCGTGAGCACGCCGAACGGCCAGGTCGCGTTGAGTCGCCCACCGTCGAAACGCCCGGCCACCGCAGGGAAGTTGGCCCCACCCGTCATCCGCATCCGCTCAGTATGCCCGAGGCGGATCGCGGGCCTCCGGCCACCGTGTCCTGACCGCCGCGCCGAAGAACGCGCCGACGAACGCGCCGACGAACGCGCCGACGAACGCGCCGACGAACGCGCCGATGAACGCGCCGACGGGAGCTGCGCGGGTTCGGGTCATCGTGACGGCGCGGACGAGGTGCACGACGCCGGCAGTCCGGCCGGGTGGCACCAGGAACGCAACTCATTCGCATTAAGCTGTACGCATGAGTGCCCGACCGACCACACGCCCCGGCGGCCGCAGTGCCCGCGTCCAGCAGTCCGTGCACCAGGCCGTCCGTGATCTGGAGGCGGAGGTGGGGCGGGATGCGCTCACCGTGCCGCTGATCGCCGCCCGCGCGGGAGTGACGCCGTCCACCGTCTACCGGCGCTGGGGGGATCTGCGGGAACTGCTGTCCGACGTGGCCGTCGAGCGGCTGCGCCCCGACGCCCCGCCGGCCGACCACGGCACCCTGCGGGCGGATCTGGAGGCGTGGGCCGTGCAGTTCGCCGAGGAGATGTCCTCGACGGCGGGCCTCACGTACATCCGTGACGCCCTGCTGGGGGAGCCCGAGCAGGGCAACGCGGCCCGCTGCTCCGACTACGCCGCCGAGCAGTTGAAGGCCGTCAACGTGCGGGCGGCCGGCCGCGGGGAGGCGGTGCCCGATGTGGAGACCCTGCTGGACGTCGTCGTCGCCCCGCTGATGTACCGGATCCTGTTCCGCCCCTCGGACCTGTCCGCGGCCTACGTCGAGCGTCTGGTCGCAGCGGCACTCGCTCGCGCCGAGTCCCCTTCGGCCGTCCTTCTGCCGCCTAAAAGCTAAATATTTGCGTTTCCGAGTAGCGCGGGCCTAGGGTGACTAACGCAACGCATTCGCCTTAAGGCTCCGAGGTGTTCCATGACCAGCGTCACGGCCTTACCGTCCCACCCCCGCCGCCGGCCCGTCCTGAGCCGGCGCGGCGCTTTCCCGCTCCACGCCTCGATCCTGGTCGGCCTGCTGGCCGCCTCCAGCGCACCGACCCCGCTCTACGCGGTCTACCAGGCCGCATGGCACTTCTCGGCCCTGACGCTCACCATCGTGTTCAGCGCCTACGCGCTCACCCTGTTGGTGGCGCTGCTGACCGCGGGCACGCTCTCGGACCACCTGGGCCGGCGCCCGGTCCTCGCCGCGGCGCTGCTGGCGGAAGCCGCTGCGATGGGCGTCTTCGCCACCGCACAGGGGACGTCGGCGCTGATCGCCGCCCGGATCCTGCAGGGACTGGCCACCGGCGTGGCCACCAGCGCCGTCGGAGCCGCTCTGCTCGACTTCGAGGACCCCGACCGGCCGGGCCGGGCGACGGCCGCCAACGGCATCGCCCCCGTGGCCGGCATGGCGGTCGGCGTGCTGGCCGCCACCGCCCTCGTGCAGTACGCCCCCGCCCCCACCCGCACCGTGTACCTGCTGCTGCTCCTGCTCTTCACCGTGCAGGCCGTCGCAGTCCTGCTCACTCCCGAGACCGCGTTCCCCCACGTCGGCGCATGGCGCTCACTGCGCCCCGCGATCGCCGTCGCCCGCGCCTCCCGGCCGGCCATGGCGTTCGCCGCGCCCGGCGTCGTCGCCGCCTGGGCCATGGGCGGCTTCTACTCCTCCCTGGGCCCTTCGCTCGCCCGGCTCATCGCCCCGCACGCCGCCCCCGCCACCGGCGGCCTGGTCTTCTTCACCTTGACGGCCGCGGCCGGCCTCGCCGGCCACTCCACCCGGGCGCTGCCCGCCCGAGCGGTCAGCCTCGCCGGCACCGCGCTCCTGATCCCGGGGGCCCTGCTCACCCTGAGCGGCCCGCACCTGCACAGCCTGTCCGCGCTGTTCGCCGGCACCGCCATGGCCGGCGCCGGCTTCGGCGCCGTCACCCAGGCCGCCCTGCGCCTGCTGCTGCCCCCGGCCGACCCGGGCGAACGCGCCGGCACGCTCGCCGCCTACTACGTCCTCAGCTACCTCGCCATGAGTGTCCCCGCCGTCCTCGCCGGTCTGCTGACCAACCTGTTCGGCCTGCAGACCGCCCTCTCGCTCTACGCCGGGACGGTCATCCTGCTGACCCTGATCGGCCTCGCCCGCGCCGTGCGGCAGCCGCGCACCGCCTGACCGGGCCCCGTTCTCAAGGGCCTCAGAAAGTGTCGGCGCGAAGTGCGCCCCCGCCTCCTTCGGGAGCCGGGGGCGGAAGGCGTAGCCGGCGGACCACGAGCGTCACCCGAGGTAGACCTTCTGCCACTCCAGGGACGTCATGGTCAGTGCGGCCTCGCCGAGGGCGCGAGCCGACTCGGTCTTGAGGCTGCCGAGGCTGCTGTCGATCCACGGCTGGACGTTCCGGTACCCCTGCTCGCGGTACTCCACGGCCTGGCTTCCGTGTGCGTGATCGACCACCTCTGATCGGCGTCCGGCGGGGGGCCGCCGGGCGCCGTGGCCTGTCGGCGGCGTGGCGTCAGGGTCGTGGTCGACCTCGATGCCACGCCGCCACCGAGGCGGTTGTCAGTGGCCGCACCCGCAGCGTCGGAAGCCGAAGTCGAGGGTGTGGTCGTTCTCGCCGGGGCCGCCGGTGGTCAGGGCCCGTTCGGGATAGTGCTCTCCCGGCGGGGCGATGCCCTTGGAGTTGACGAAGGGATCGTCACCGACGTCGTGCCGGGTGGGCACCCAGCGGTGGAGCGGACCGCCCTCGGCGTAGTCGGACGGGTTGTCCAGCCGGATCGTGTACGCGGTGTGCGGTGCGAGGCCGCCGGCCACGTTCGAGTCGTCGAAGTAGTACTCGCCGCGCGCCGTCGTCGCCGTGGTTCCGACGAGCCCGCCCGACCCGTCGTACAGGTGGACGGTGACGCCCTGCGCGGGGAGTTGGCCGGGTTCCTGGATGCCTTCGCGCTCGGGGTCGTACCAGACCCGGTTGCCGATCTGCAGCGGCGCCCGGTCGCAGAGCACTTCGAGGTCGCCCATCGAGGCGCCCTTGCCGAACGGCGCCGGGACGTTCGGCGGGTTGAGGCGCAGTCCGAACGCCGGGTCCTGCTTGCCGTCCGCCCGCCGGAGGAACGACGTGCCGTAGCCGAAGGCGGTGCTGTTGGGGTCGAACCCGGAGATCCCGAGGGTGCTTTCGACCTTGGACAGCGCCATCCCGGCGTAGGCCGCGTTGTGGTGGAAGCCCATCCGGCTGGTGTCGAAGAAGCGGGTGCCCCGGGGCGAGAGTCCGCAGCCGTTGTCGGTGTCCAGCACGTAGGTGCCGTTCACCGGGCAGGCCTTGTCCAGATCGCCGCCCGACAGGACCTGCCCGACGGCGGCGCCCGCCGCTTCCTGGCCCGTCGCCCGGTCGGCGAAGCGGTCGCGGAAGGCCAGCAGCATCGAACCGTCCGCCTCGAAACCGACCTCGCCCAGCTCCGGCTCCGGCTGGGCGCGGAAGCCGGAACAGGTCTGGCCGTTCTGCGTGGTGGGGTAGGTGTCCGTCCACGGGAACCAGCCCGCGCCGTCGCACGGGCCCGCGCCGACGGTCGACTGGCGCGGGTAGTCCAGCGGCTGGTCCAGCACGGCCGGGCGGAACCGGCCGGTGGACGGGTCGAAGGGCAGCACGACCGCCCGCAGGTCCGACACCGCGCCCGTCGACTCGCCCGAGCAGACACCGCCGAGGTAGCCGGTCCCGTCCTGGAAGCCCAGGCCGAAGGGGCGCCAGTCACCCGCCGAGGGGCAGCCCGGGTCGGGGACGGGGTAGACGGCCTTCGGCGACGACGCGGTCGCCGCGGTGGCGTCGTAGCGGTACAGCCGGCGGTCGTTGAGGTTGACGACGAACAGGTCCCTGCCGTCGTCCGTCACCTTGAGCCCGCCGAGGCTCTCCTTGCCCGGCACCGTCAGGAACGCGTCGTCCGTCCCCGGCCCGTGCGCCGTGCTTCCGGCGTCCGGGACGGTGGTGAACAGCGTGGTCCGCTTCTGCGCCAGGTCGGTCACGTAGATCCCGCCGGCGCCGCCCGGGCCGTAGCCGGTGGTGCGCTTGGCCGCCGCCGAGGAGAACACCCGCCCGTCGGCCCTGTTCCACGCGATGCCGAACAGCGTGCCGGTCTCCGCGTCGGTGGCGATGTCCGTGACGTTCACGTCCACGCCGTCCTGGCCGCGCGCACCGTACGGGAAGGACACCAGCGTGCGCTGCGCACCGCCCTCCCACGTGGTGTTCTGGCAGGTCGTCACCAGGGGGGCGTTCTTCTGGCAGTAGTCGCCGGGGCTCCACAGGCCCGTGGTGTACGAGACGTTCCGGCCGTCGGAGAGGTCGACGAACTCAAGGTTGGAGCTGAGCCGGTCGGGCGCCCCGTCCAGTCCCTCCCGCGAGGCGAAGGCGGGGGACAGCACGCCCGGCTTCGGATTCACCACCTGCACCCGGTACTTGCCGCCGCGGTCCCGGTTCTGCGGCGGTGCCAGCGTCACCGTCCCGTCGGCTGCGGTGGTGCCCTCGACGTGGACCCGGTTCCCGCCGGTCAGGGTCACCCGCACGCCCGCCAGGCCCGGTTCCAGCGCGGGCGTCCACGCACCCGTGGCGTCGACGGCCCGGACCACCCGGACCGTCACCGCTCCGTCCGCGCTCTGCGGGTACGCCGCGGGCGCCGTCAGCACCCCGCTGACGGTCAGCGCGACGGTGAGCACCGCGGCCCGCGCGACGCGCGTCCTTCGTCTTGTCATCCCCACCTGGGGCCTCACTCTCGTGGTCGGCGGGCGGACGCCCGATCCGGACAGGACCCCCAGGAGAGCGGCGACCGGTCGTACACGCCCCCGCTTCGGGGCGCGTTCACCGGTGGGTGTGACGGAGAACGAGCCGGAAATCGCATCAAGTTCGGATACGGACTCACAGGTTCGTAGGCAATCGGAGGCGGCGGGGTACCCCGGGTACGCGCCGCCGGCCGCCCATCGCCCGACCGAAACCCCTCTGGCACAGCCGCGGCCCCGGCTGCCACAGTGAGCACCGTGCACGAAACGGAAACCGAGGCAAGCGACCTGACGGTCCCGCAGGTGATGAGCGAACGGTGGGGGAGCGACCTGCCGGACGAAGGGCTGCAGCAACGGTTCACCGAACCGGGCTGGACCTACCAGGAACAGCTGCCCCGCCCGTGCCCCGAGTGCGACCGGCCGCTGCACTCGCTGCGCCGCCCGTACGAGTCCGGCGGACGCCAGTACCGGTACGTCGCCCTGGTCTGCCCCGCCTGCCCGCGCGCGTACACACTCGCCGACCTCGGCGTGAAGACCTACGACAAACTCCTGCGAGCCGCGCCCGCCGCGCCCGCGGCCCCGGTGGTGCCCGCCACCCGCGCGCCCCGGCGGACGAAGGCCGCTTCCACGACGACCGTCCGCGCCGCGGCCCGGCTGGTCGCCGGCCTCGACCCGGGCCGTTGCCCGACCGGGCCCGGCGTGACGGTCACCGCGGTCCGCCTGCCCCACCCCTCCCGGGAGCCCGCACCCGCCCCGGCGGGCCCGGCGTGGCCCGAGGACCTGCCGCTGCCCGCACAGCAGGAGACGCGTGCCCTGTGGTGGGGGAAGGTCACCGACCCCGGCTGGCAGGTGCCCGAGCCCGCGCTGCGCGCAGCCGCCGACGTCCGGGTCATCGTCCCGGCGGGGGAGGGGTTCGACGGCCTGCGCCACGCGCTCACCGGCCTCGGTGCCCGGGTGCGCACCGCCGCGCACTGGGTGGAGGACGAATGCGTGACCACGGTGTCCGACCTCGGCGGGCCCGTCGAGCTGGCCGCCTGGTCCGGCGGTGCGGCGACACCGGCCGCGGGCCCCGCCGCGTACGCCGCCCGGGACGCGTTCGCCGCCCAGTGGGACGCCCTGGACGAGCTTCCCGCCGGCGACATCGAGGCGTTCGTGCCCGTCGAGGAACTGGTCCCCGAACACTGGAAGGACCTGCTGCCGCACCCGGCGTTCAACCCCGTCCAGGCCTCCACCGTCCCCGTCGTCACCGGCGGCGACGAGCACGTGATGGTCGTCGCCCCGACCGGCGCGGGCAAGACCGCGATCGGCATGGTCGCCGCCCTCACCGCCCACCGGCGCGGCCGCAAGGCCGCCTGGCTCGTTCCCCAGCGCTCCCTCACCGACGAACTCGACCGCGACCTCGCCGCCTGGCGCAGGGCCGGCCTGCGCGTGGTCCGGCTGACCGGCGAGGCCGCCGTCGACACCGGCCTCATCCGCGAGGCGGACCTGTGGGTCGCCACCACCGAGAAGTTCGAGGCGATCTGCCGCGCCGGCTCGCTGCGCGCGGCGCTCGCCGAGGTCGGCTGCCTGATCGTCGACGAGATCCACCTGCTCGGCGACCCGGTCCGCGGTCCGGTCCTGGAAGCACTCCTGGCCCGGGTCCGCGAGGACGCCGCCCGGGTACGGATCGTGGGCCTGTCCGCGACCGTCGCCAACGCCGACGAGACGGCCGCCTGGCTCGGTGCCCGTCTGGTCCGCTCGCCCTGGCGCCCCACCCGCCTGACCTGGCAACTACCGGCGATGCCACCGGACGCGGACGCGCCCGACTGGGCCACCCGCAACCTCACCCGCACCTCCCGCACCGTCGAGCTCGCCCGCCGGCACACCGCCGACGGCGGCAGCGTCCTGGTGTTCTGCGGCAGCAAGCGCTCGGTTCGCACCACGGCCCTCGCCCTGGCCCACGACCGCGGCGTCGACACCACCGGCGCCGACCCGGACGACGGCGACCTCGTGGAGCGCCTGTGCACCAAGGCCGGCGTCCGCCTCCACTACCGGGACTGGCCCCACAAGCGCGACGCCGAACAGGCCTTCCGCGCCCGCCGGGCCGACATCCTCGTCGCCACCTCCACCGTCGCCGCCGGCGTCAACCTCCCCGCCCGCGCCGTCATCGTCCGGGACACCCAGATCGGCATGAGCCGCATCGAAGTGTCCATGGTTCAGCAGATGTTCGGCCGCGCCGGCCGCATCGGCGCCGGTGAGCGCGAGGGCCACGCCTACCTGCTCACCGCGCCCAGCGAACGCCACCACTGGCAGGCCCGGCTCGCCGCCGGGTACACCGTCACCTCCCGCATCCGCGACCGCCTGCCCGACCACCTGCTCGCCGAAGCCGTCCAGAACCGCCTGGCCACCGTCACCCAGGCCGAGAACTGGTGGAAGAGCACCTTCGCCTTCCACCAGGGCCACCACCCCTTCGACCCCCTCCACGACGCCACCGACTTCCTGACCGACGCCGCCTACCTCACCCGCACTCCCGACCCCGACGGGGACGACAGGCTCGAAGCCACCGAACTCGGCCGTCTCACCAGCCGGTTCATGGTCGACGCCGACCTCGCCGCCACGCTCGCCGAAGCCGCCGCCCTGCTCCCCGTCCCCACCGACCCGGACGCCGCGGAAGGCGCCCTCATCACCACCCTCGCCACCCGCCTGCCCGCACTCGAACAAGCCCCCTTCACCGACCGCGCCAAGGCCGAGCTCTACAACGTCCTGCGCACCCTTGGCAGGCCCGACGGGAGCGAGCCCGCGGACGAGGAAGAGGAGGACGACGACTGGCAGCCGGTCGCCGGGGACCTCGCCCGCGCCGTCCTGCTCCTCGTCGCCCGCGCACCGCACGCCTTCCGCGGCCGGCCCGCCTACATCCGTGGCATCCCGGCCGACTCCATGGCACCGGTCCTCGACGACGCCCAGCGCTACCTCGCCTGGCTCGGCGCCCAAGGCCCCCTCGTCACCGTCCACCCCTGGATAGCCGTCACCGCCGCCGACCTCGCCCAGCGCATCCGCTGGCGCACCCTCGGCCCCGCACGCGGCGCGGGCCGGCTGCTGTGGATGTGCGAACAGATGGCCACCCCGATGCACGCCCACGCCCTGGTCCCCGCCATGTGGCAGGCAGCCCGCTCCCGCGGCATCGACTCACCGGACTGGCCGGGCACCACCCCGCCCGACACCTGCCGCCTCACCCCGGGCGACTACCTCGCGCTCCTCGCATCCCGGACCACCGGCACCGAGATCACCCTCCACCCCGACCACGCGCACGTCCGGGCGCCGCGCGGAGCCACGGTCGTCACCTGGAACGGAACCGCGGCCACCCGGCACACCGACGCCGGCGCCGCCACCGGCCCCGGCACCGTCGCCGCCGTCGAGGCGCCGTACCCGGCTCCCCGGCAGGACGACCCGTCAGCCGGGCGGACCGGCGCCGCCGTCTTCACCCGGGGCGACCGCACCGCCGCCGGCTGGGCCGCCGCCTACCACCGCATCGGACGCTGAGGAGGGGCGGAGGCCGGAACCCCGGGGGAGCGCCGAGCCCTCCCGGCCGAGTCATGACGTCCGCGTGCGCCGGGTGGTCGCCCCCCGGGCTCGGCCGTCAGGGCAGGGCGACCGCCGCGTCCGTGCGTTCGGTGGCGATCCTGACGGCGAAGCCCGTCAGCGCGGCGCCCATCGCATAGCGGTGCAGGCGTTGCCAGAGCGGGTGCCGGTTGAAGAACCCGGCGACGGAGCCGGCCGTCACGATGAAGAACGCGTTCCCCGCGACCCCGACCGCGATCTGGGTCAGCCCCAACAGCAGCCCCTGGACGCCGACATGGCCGCGTGCCGGGTCGACGAACTGCGGCAGCAGCGAGATGTAGAGGATGGCCACCTTGGGGTTGAGCAGGCAGGTGAGGAAGCCCATCAGGAAGAGCTTGCGCGGCCCGTCCGGTGCCAGTTCCCGGGCCGTGAAGGCGGATCGACCCCCCGGCCGGACGGCCTTCCAGGCCAGCCAGAGCAGGTAGCCCGCTCCGGCCAGCTTGATCGCCAGGTAGATCTCCGGCACCAGTGCGAAGACGGTGGCGATCCCGGCGGACACCGCGAAGAGGTAGACCAGGAAGCCGAGGGCGACTCCGGCCAGCGAGGTCAGGCCCGCCCGGCGGCCCTGGGCGATCGAGCGGGAGACCAGGTAGATCATGTTCGGGCCCGGTGTGAGCACCATGCCGAGCTCCACCGCCGCGATCCCCGCTATCGCTCCCGGCCCGATCACAGAACCACCTCCGTGCGCATGTTCGGCAAGACGAGGCCCGGCAGCCCGCGGCCATGTGCGACTCGGTGCGCGGAGCCCGGACAGCCGTCACCTCGCGACGCAACCTACCACCAAGATCGACACCGGCGTCGGGGGCATCCAGGGCACTCCGCGTCGACGACAACAGCCCGCCGTCGCCCCGTCCCGCGGGACCGGGCGAACGTCGCCCGATGCGGTGTCAGTAGACGTAGTCCGCGCAGACGTCCGCGGCGAGCCGCAGGGCCTGTTCCGCACGCGGTCCGCGCAGCGCCAGCAGGGTCTGGGCGAGCGCGTCCACGGCGGCCAGGTGGGCGAGCCGGCTGGCCGTGGTCTCCAGGCCGAAGACCAGGTCCTGGCCGCCCGCGATCAGGGCGCAGGTCGCCGTCTCGGTGAGCGGTGAGCGGGCGTAGCTGGTGAGCGCCAGCACCTCGGCCCCGGCGGCCCGGGCGCTGCGGGCGGCGGCCACCACGCTGTGGGTGGCGCCGGTGTGGCTGACGGCCAGGCAGACGGCGCCCGCGGAGAGCCCGGTGGCCACCAGCTGGGCGGTCATCGAGTCGGCCGGGGCGTCCACCAGCAGGCCGAGCGCGCGCAGCCGGTAGGCGAGGTCGAGCACCACCGCGCCGGACAGTCCGGTGCCGACCAGGAGCACCCGGGGTGCGTCGTTCAGCAGCTCGGCGGCTGCTCGCAGGTCGTCCGGGCCGAGGGTGGCGGTGATGCCCTCCAGGGCCTCCCGGGCGGCGCGCAGGGTGTCGGCGAGCGCCCGGGCGGCGGGGTCGTCGGTGTCCGCGGCCGGCCCCGGGGCGGGGGTGGCGGGGGCGTGCAGGGCGGCGGCGATCTTGAGCTCCTGGAAGCCGCGGAAGCCGAGCCGCTGGCAGGCCCGGACCACGGAGGAGGGGGCCGTTCCGGCCAGCGCCGCGACGTCGCTGACGCTCAGGTGCACCAGGGCGGTGCCCCGGTCCAGCACCACCTGGGCGACCCTCGCCTCCGTACCGCGCAGCTCGCCGAGACGGGCCCGGATCTGCGCGGCCAGCTGGGATTCCAGGGGCGTGAAAAATTCGGAACCTTCTTCCATGGATCTAGGATACCGTGGAATCCGGTTCCAAGCACTGCCGGGAGTCCGGCAGGCTGACGGGAGGGGAGCTTCGCCATGTCAGAAATCGGGTCGGCCGTGCCGCTGGCCGTGCTCACGGCCGCCGTGCTGCACGCCGTGTGGAACGGGCTGGCGCACCGGATCCCGGACAAGATGGTCGGATTCGCGCTGATCAACCTGACCTACACCGCCTGCGCCCTGGTGCTGGTCGCGGTCAATCCGCTGCCGGCCGCCGCGGCCTGGCCGTACCTGCTGGCCTCCACGGTGGTCCAGACGATCTCGACGGTCCTGCTGCTGCGGGCGTACCAGCTGGGCGACTTCGGGCAGATGTACCCGATAGCCCGCGGCTCGGCGCCGCTGCTGGTCGCGCTGCTGTCGGTGACGGTGCTCGGCCAGCACCTGGGGGTGGGCGAGCTGGCGGGTGTGGTGGTGATCTCCTGCGGGCTGATCGGGCTGGCCTTCGCCCAGGGCATACCCGGGCGGGCGCAACTGCCCGCTCTCGCGGCCGCCGCCGGTACCGGCACGATGATCGCCGGCTACACGGTGCTGGACGGCAGCGGCGTCCGGCACGCCGGCACCGTCGGCGGCTACGTGGCCTGGCTGTTCCTGCTCCAGGGGCCGACACTCGTCGCGGTCGTCTGGGCCCGGCGCGGCCGCGCCCTGCTCACCGGGGTGCGCAGCGTGCTGCCGGTCGGGATCCTCGGCGGGGTGCTGTCGCTGACGGCGTACGGCCTGGTGGTCTGGGCGCAGTCCCGGGGCAACCTGGCGTCGGTCGCGGCGCTGCGCGAGACCAGCATCGTGATCGCCGCGCTGATCGCCACCGTGGTGTTCCGCGAGCGCCTCGGGCGGCTACGGCTGACGGCCGCGGTCACCGTCCTCGGTGGGATCGCCGTCCTGGAGTTCGCGCGGGCGTGATCCTTCGCCCGCCAGTCGACGGGGCGGGGGCGCCGGCCGCGAGCGCCCACGTGCTGGAGGCCGCTGACGATGCGGCACGCAGGACGTGGGCTCTCGGCGTTCGCCCGCGTCACCGGAGCACCTCCGCGCTTCGGCCGGCCGCGACCACACTGCGGAGGGGGAACGCGAGGAGCAGCGCGACGGCGACCAGGAATCCGCTCGACCACAGCGGCCCGAGGTTCCCGGCTCCGGTGCCGAGGGTGGTCGCGGCGATGAGGGGGCCGGCGGCGGCTCCGACGTTGAGTGCGGCGGTCGCGTACGACCCCGCCAGAGAGGGGGCTCCCGCGGCTTCGTAGAGGACCCGGGTGATCAGGGTGCTGCCCAGCGCGAACGACAGGGCACCCTGGACGAACACGAGGGCCAGCAGGGAGACCGGCTGGTCCGCCAGCAGGGCCAGTGCCGGCCAGCCGACGAGCAGCAGCGGGCCGCCGACCGCGACGACCGGCCCGGGGTACCGGTCGGACAGTCGACCGGCGACCGTGACGCCGGCGAACGACCCGGTACCGAAGAGCACCAGCGCGACGGAGACCCACAGCTCGCTCAGCCCGGCGGTGCCGGTCACGACGGGGGCGAGGAAGGTGAAGCCGGCGAAGGTCGCCGCGTTCACCAGCGCACCCAGCAGCATCACCAGGACCAGCCTCGGCCTTGCCAGTTGGGCGAGTTCCGCTCGCAGGGTCGGCCCGCCGGTGGTCCGTTCCTCCGCGCGTCCCGCCGGGATGCCCTTCAGGACGCCGAGAGCTGCGGGCAGGCAGAGCGCGGCGACGGCCCAGAACGCGGCCCGCCAGCCGAGCAGGGTGCCGAGCACCGAGCCGCCGGGGACACCGGCGATGGTGGCCGTCGTCGTGCCTGACAGCAGCACGGCCAGCGCGCGTCCTTTCTTGTCGGGCGGGACCAGCGTGGCGGCAGCCGTCAGGGCGACGGCGAGGAACCCCGCGTTCGCGAGCGCGGCAACGACGCGGGTGGCGAACAGGACCGGGAAGCTCGTGATGACGGCGCCCACGGCGTGCGCCGCCGAGAACGCGAGGACGAACCCGAGCAGGCCGGCGCGCCTGGGCCAGTTGCGGGAGAGTGCGGCCACCAGGGGGGCGCCGACGATCATGCCGATCGCGAAGGCCGAGGTGAGCACGCCCGCCGTGCCGACGGTGACGTCGAGATCCGGGGCGAGGTCCGGCAGGAGGCCGGCGAGCATGAACTCCGAGGTGCCCATGGCGAAGACCGCCACGGCGAGCAGGTACAGCGGAAGGGGCATCGAGAGGCTCCGGGGCGAGGAGAGGCACGAGAGGGTCATCTCGTCACCGCGGCCGGCCCCCTGAGGGCGCACCCGTCCGACCGCAGAACGCGGTTCGACGACGGGGCTTACGAGCTCAGTGGTGAAGGGGGCTGACGGCGTGACCGAAAGCCCCCACCTCGTCTGACTCAGGACTCGACATGATCCGCACGCTACCCGACCACTGCCGGCCGAGGCATCCCGTTTTCACGGTCGTGGCCACCGGCGCGCCGCGGTGGTTCACCGCGCGCCTCCGGGCTGGTGGTCCCGCGCCGGAGTCTGGGCCTGGTCCGGGGCCGGGGCCTGAGCCGGGGCCTGGACCTGCGCCGGGGCCGGGGGCGGCGGGAAGGACGGCGGTGCGTCGGCAGGGTCGCTGCCCCAGGATGGGTCGGGTGTGTCGGAGAGGGTGAAGGCGAGGGTGCCGCCGTGGCGGACGAAGTCCTCGCTCACCCAGGGGCGGCCGGTGGGACGGCCGTCGGTGCGCAGCGCGTGGACGTAGCGGACGGTGTCGGAGGCGCCCGGGGCGCTGATGTCGATGGTGGGGCCGTCGCCCCGGCGGATGGTGACGGCGGGGAACCGGGGGCTGGCCAGGACGAGTTCGGCCCGGCCGGGCACCTGCGGGTACATGCCGAGGGCGGCCCACACCGCCCAGGAGGACATCTGCCCGAGGTCGTCGTTGCCGGGTTCGCCTCCGGGGGTGTCGGTGAACAGCGTGGTGAGGGCGCGCCGGACCACGTCCTGGGCGCGGTCCGGGCGGCCCGCGTAGGCGTAGGCCCAGGGCGTGTTCAGGGAGGGTTCGTTGCCGAGGTAGGCGTAGGGCGCCCGGGAGCCGGCGTTGAGCTCCGTGAAGAAGGTGTCGAGCCGGTTCACGGCGGCCGCACGGCCGCCCATCGCGTCGAACAGGCCGCGCTGGTCGTGGGGCACCATCCAGGTGTACTGGGCGGAGTTCCCCTCGGCGAACCCGCCGGGCCGCTCGGGGCTGAAGGGGGGCCAGCTGCCGTCCGCGTCGCGCGGCTGGACGTAGCGGCTGGTGTCGTTGAAGACGTTGCGCCAGTTCGCCGAGCGTCGCAGCAGGACGTCACGGGCGGCGGAGTCCCCGAGCCGGGAGGCCAGTTGGGCCAGCGCGAAGTCCGTGGTCGCGTACTCCAGCGTGATGGACGCGCCTTGCCCTTCCGTGTCCGCCGGGACGAATCCCGTTGTGTCGTAGGCCTCGTGGCCGGGGCGTTGGCGCGGGTCGTCCCTGCCCTGCCGGGCCAGCCGCAGCAGCCGGGCCGCGTCGAAGCCGGTGGCTCCGAAGGCGTGGACGGTGGCGGCCATGGTCGGCAGCGGGTCACCGACCATCACGCCGGTGCCGCCGTTGGCCAGGGTCCACCGGTCGAAGTAGCCGGCTGAGTCGCCCTGGTCGGTGATCGACTGCGCGATGTCGGCGGCCTCGTCCGGGGCGATCAGTGCGATCAGCTGGATCTGCGAGCGGTAGACGTCCCAGCCGGAGAAGTCGGCGTACTGGGCGTGGCCGCGGTGGGTGGCGCGGAGCCGGCCGTCGAAGCCCGGGTAGCGGCCGTCGGTGTCGCTGAACACGCTCGGGTGCAGCAGGGCGTGGTAGAGCGCGGTGTAGAAGACCCGGCGCTGCTCGCTGGTGCCGCCCGCGACGGCGATCCGGCTCAGCAGGTCGTTCCAGCGGGCGCGGGAGCGGGCGCGGACCTCCGCCAGCGGGGCGCCGCGCTGCTCGCTCTCCAGGTTGGCGCGGGCACCCTCGACGCTGACGAAGGAGATCCCGACCCGGGCGGTGACCACGCGGTCGGGGCCGGTGTCGAACGAGACCACGGTCCTGGCGTCGGGCGAGCGGTCGCCGGCGTCCACGTGGCTGAAGGGGCGGTCGAACGCGGCGTGGAAGTAGACCCGGTAGCGGTTGGACGTGCCGCAGAAGCCGCCGCCGTCGGTGAACCCGGAGATGGTGGAGCCCTCGACGGTGAGTTCGCCCGACGCCGCGTTGAAGGCCCGGCCCGCATCGACGGTGAGGGACGCGGTGTGTCCGGCCGGATAGCTGAAGCGGGCGATCCCGGACCGCTGGGTGACGGCCAGGTCGATGCCGATGCCGTTGTCGAGGGTGACACCGTACGACCCGGGGGCGAGGCGCTCGTTCGCGTGCGAGAACGCGGAGGACGCCGTCGGCGTGCCGTCCAGGACGGGCATGAACGGGGTGGTGCCGTAGTCGCTGCAGCCCGCACCGGAGATGTGGGTGAGGCTGAGGCCGCTCAGCCTCGGGTCGTCGTAGGCGTAGCCGCCGTGCTGGTAGGTGGCGGTGTCGGGGCTCCACTGCATCATGCCGAACGGCGCCGACGCCCCCGGGAAGGTGTTGCCGGCGCCGCCGCCGTGGCCCCGGTCGGGAGCGCCCGCCCGGGTGCCGACGTACGGGTCGACGTAGCCGGCGGCGTCCTCGACCACCACGTGGGCCGGGAGCCGCCCGGCAGCGGGCAGGCCCGCGGCGGCCGCTGTGCGCGGGTTCGGCCCGGCGGCCGCCATCGCGGCCCCGAGGAGCAGGACGACCCCGGCCCGCGCAAGGGAACGGAGACGGAACACGGGGACCTCCCGAAGGCACCTGGTTGACTGCCGATCAGGGCATTCTGTCGGTGTCGGCACGGCTGACCCGGCCGCGACAGGCAGCTTGTCCCCCGTGTGGCCCGGGGCCGACGCGGCCCGTGGCCCGGAGCGCTCGTCCCCGAGGGCCGGGGCCGACCGTTCCCCGGCGGCCGGGGCCGACCATTTCCCGGCGGCCAACGGCGCGCAAAAGTCCGGTGCGCCGCCGGACCGCCGGCCCTAGCATGCGGGGGTGAACCTTTCACATCTCGGCGTGCCGACCGGGCCGATGATCCGCGTCCACGGCGGGTTCGCCAACCGGATGTACCGGCTCGACACCGACCAAGGGTACTTCGCGGTCAAGGAGTTGAACCTCGCCGACCGCCGCCTGACCTATCACGTCGAGGACGTGTTCAGGTTCGAGCAGGCGGCCTTCGCCGCCGGCATCCCGATGCCGGAGCCGATCTCGGCCGACCACGACACGCTCGTTCACCGCTGGGCCGAGGGCGAGAAGGTGCCCGAGGCCCCGGTGTCGGCGGCGTTCGCGTTCGAGATCGGTGGGATTCTGGCGCGCATCCACGCGCTCGACGTCGCCTGGCCCCACGTGCCGGCCGAGGACCCGACGCCACGGGACTGGCCCGAACTCGCCGCGCGGGCGCTGGCGACCGGACAGCCGTGGGCCGACGAACTCGCCTCCCACGTCGGGACGTTCCTCGCGATCGCGCACTTCGTCGACACCTGCGAACGGCCGGGCCCCGTCGTGCTGACCCACCAGGACATCCACCCGTGGAACCTGCTGGCCCGGGAGGGCCGGCCGGTGGTGCTCGACTGGGAGCTCTCCGGCATGCTCGACCTGTCCGGCGAACTCGGCTCGACCGCGCTGAGCCTCGCGAAGGGCCCCGGCTTCGACGACATCAGGCCCGCCGTCTTCCGCTCGGTCCTCGACGGCTACGCCGCGGGGGGCGGGGCGCTGCCACCGCCGGGTCCGAGCTGGTTCGTGTACACGGTCGGGGGCTGGCTGGGGCACACCAGGTGGAACGTCCTCCGCTGCCTCGCCGGTGTCGAGGCGGCCACCGGCCCCGACCTCGCGCTGTCCCACGAGTCCGCACGCAACGGCGTGCGCGGCCTGCCGGAGCTGTTCGGCCGACTCCCGGAGCTCGAAGCGCTGCTCCGGTGAGCGGCCCCCGGCCGTGCGTGGGTGAGCGACCCCCGTCCGCGCGTGCACGCGGCGTACCGGGACAGCGGCCACCGCTTCCCGGTCCGCCGCGGTGACGTCCCACCCCGCACCGTCAGGCGTGTCCGCGCGGTTCGTCGCCCGCCGTCGTCCTGACCTGCTTGCGGTATGCCCCGGGCGGCGACCCGAAGTGCCGTTTGAAGGCCTTGGCGAAGGCGAACTCCGACGTGTACCCCGTGTGCTGCGCGATCGTGCTCAGCGGGGCCGGCGACCGGTGCAGCAGCTGCGCCGCGGTGGCCATCCGCCAGTTGGTCAGGTAGGTCAACGGCGGCTCGCCGACCACCGAGGCGAAGCGGCGGGCGAACGCAGCGCGAGACAGCCCGGCGCGGGTGCCCAGCGACTCCACGGTCCAGGGGTGGCCGGGATCGTCGTGGATCGCCTTCAGGGCCGGGGCGACCGCCGGGTCGGTCAGCGCGGCCGCCCAACCCCGGGTCCGCTCCTGCGGCAGGTCGGCGTACCAGGACCGGAGGATGTACAGCAGCAGCAGATCGACGAGCGCCGTGACGACTGCGTCCGAGCCCGGCTGCGGCGCGTGGAACTCGGCGCACAGCTGATCGACCGCCGAGCGCAGCACCGGGTGGCGGCCCGGAACCGCGGGGAGGTGGATCACCTCCGGCAGATCGCCGAACAGCGGATGCGGGCGATCGACGTCGATCGCGTACGCGCCGCACACCAGCACCGTGCGCGGCCCCGGCCCGTCCACGGTGACCTGGCCGATCGGCGAGGAACGGTCCACGCGCTCCGGGACGAAGTCCACCGGCTCGCGGCCCGGCACGTCGCACAGGGTGTGTCCGCTGCCGCGCTGCAGGAACACGATGTCGCCGGGCCCGAGCGCGAGCGGTCGGCCGTGCGGTGGCAGCAGGTGGCAGTGTCCCTCCACCACCACGTGGAATCCGGCTCCCGAGACGGGTTGGAACCTCAGGGCCCACGGGGCGTGCGCATCGGTGCGAGTCACCATCGGGCGCCCCGTGCGCAGGACTTCGAGGGTGTCGCTCAGGATGTCCATGACGCCACTCTAGGCCCTGTACGGCGAGACGATGTGACAGGGAATCGAGACTTCAAGGCATTCACCGTCTCGATGGTGGCGGCGTACGTTCGTGCCACGGCGGTCGCCGAACCCCGGCGCCGCATCGAGGAAGGAACGGACCCCATGGACCTGTCCGGCAAGAAGATCGTGATCATCGGCGGAACCTCCGGCATCGGCTTCGCGGTGGCCCGACAGGCCGCGGCGGCCGGTGCGGCCGTCGTGGTCGCCTCCAGCAACCAGGACCGCGTGGACGCCGCGACGAAGCGCTTGGGCGAGCCGGCCGAAGGCCGCCGCCTGGACGTCGCCGACGGCGACGCCATCGCCGCGTTCTTCGAGCAGGTCGGGGAGTTCGACCACCTCGTCTACACCGCGGGCGAATCCCTGCTGATCAAGCCGCTGGCCGACACCACCCCGCAGGAGGCCAGGGCCGTCTTCGAGCGCCGGTTCTGGGGCGCGTTCCTCTCCGCCCGGTACGCCGCACCGCGACTGCGCGAGGGCGGCTCGATCACCTTCAGCTCCGGCGTCCTCGCGATCCGCCCCCTGTCCGGAACCGTGCTCACGGCCGGCATCACCGGCGGCATCGAGGCCCTGTCCCGGGCACTCGCCGTCGAACTCGCCCCGCTGCGCGTCAACGTGGTCCAGCCCGGTGTGATCCGCACCGAGCTGTGGGACGGCAGCGTCCCGGACCCGGAGGCCTTCCTCCAGGGCGCCGGGTCCGAGCTGCTCACGCGGCGTGTCGGCACCGCCGAGGAAGCCGCGGCGGCCTATCTCTTCGTGCTGTCCAACGCCTACGTCACCGGCACCACGCTCGCGGTGGACGGCGGCGCGGCCCTGGTGTGACACGAGCGCCCTGCACCCGCGCGGCAGGCGGAACGGCGCCGGGGCACCGGAAAGGCGCAGCCCGCGCTGGGGCTGCCGCGCGGGCCCCTGGGCGCCGACCCACGGGCCCCGGGATCACGAGCGAGCCGACTTGCGGGCGGCGCGGCGGCGGGCCAGGAAGACGCCGATCAGCATGCCGACGAGGATCGTGACGGTCAGGACGACCCAGAGCGGCATGGTGACGTCGGAGACCCACAGGGTGATGGTCACCGAGGCGGTGTTGACCGCGATGAACCAGACGGCCAGGACCGCGATGACGGCCATGGCAATGGTGCGCAGTCGTACCTCGCGGCCCTTGACCGTGAGACGCGACGGCTCGTGGTGCGTGCGGGCGTTCTGCGACATGGCTTCAGTATCGTGCGGTTTGCCCGCCGCCGCGCCGCGCGGCGGTCCACCCCCGTCCCCCGCCCCGTCGCGCACGGTGATCGGCCGAGCTCCCGCTCCCCGGGGCGGCCGGGACGTCAGCGCCTCCCGGGGACACCGTCGGCGCCACCGCCACCGCCACCGCCACCGCCGCTGCCACCGCCGCTGCCACCGTCACCGCCGCTGCCACCGTCACCCCCTCCGGGGCCGGGCGGCCCCTGCGCCCGCACCCGCTCGCGATTGGTCAGCGCCTTGGCCGCGTTGTGGTCGTCGCCGAGCTCGCGGAACAGCGCCGCGGAACTGCCGAAGGAGTTCAGGGCCGCCCCCGTCAGACCCGCCCTCTGCTGGGCGAGGCCGAGGTTGTTCAACGCGCCGCCCTCGCGGTGGCGGTCGTGGAGCGCACGGTGCGCCTCGACGGCACGGGTGAGGGCGGCGATGGCCTCCTCGACCCTGCCCGCCGCCTTCAGGGCGGCGCCGACGTTGGTCAGCACGGTGGCCTCGCCGTGGAGGTCCTGGAGTTCGTCGAACGTGCTGCCCGCGCCGGTGAGGGTGTCGATGGCCTCGTCGAACCGGCGCATCTCCAGCAGGACGAGCCCCAGGTTGTTGAGTGCCCTGGCCTCGTTCCGGCGGTCGTGGCAGCGCGCGTAGGTCGCGGCGGCCCGGGAATGGGCGTCGACCGCGTCGTCGAACCGGCCCTCCTCGCGCATCGTGGCGCCGAGGTTGCTCAGCACGATGGCCTCTCCGTAGAGGTCGCCGAGTCCACCGTAGACGGCGGCCGCCTCGGTCAGGGTGTCGATGGCTTCGTCGAAACGGCGTTCCTCCCGCAGGGCGAGCCCCAGGTTGTTGAGTGCCCTGGCCCTGCCGAGGTGGTGGCCGAGCGCACGGAAGACGGCGGCCGCCCGGGTGTGGGCCGCGCGGGCCTCGTCGAATCGGCGCAGTTCCAGCAGGGCGAGCCCGAGAAGGTTCAGTGCGCTGGCCTCGCCGTGCCGGTCGGCGCTTTCCCGGAAGAGTTCCAGGGCGGTGGTGGTGACGTCGAGCCAGTCGTCGAGATGACGACGGTGACCGAGGTACCGGGCCAGGTCCAGGGCGAGGGTCGTCGTGGTCCCGGGCCGCCCGAGGGGTGGGGCGGCGCCGATGAGGGCGACGAGGTTGGGCCGTTCGGCATCGAGCCAGGCCAAGGCCGTCGCGAGGTCGGGAAAGCGGGGCGAGGGCGGATCGGACAGCGTGGCCAGGTGGGAGTCGGCCGCACGGACGGTGGCGGTGAAGTGCCCGTGGAGCCGGTCCTGGGCGGCGTCCCGGTGGTCGGCCGCGGCGTGTACGGGCAGGCGCCCCTGTTCGTCCGCGTAGAGGCGGACGAGGTCGTGCATGCGCCAGCGCCCCCACACGCCCGCCACCTCGACGAGGTGCGCGCGGGAGAGGTCGCAGAGGAGCTGCTCGGCCTCGATGTCGTCGACCCCGGCCAGCACGGCGGCGGACTCGGTGGCGAAGTCGGGGCCGGGACTGAGGGAGAGCAGGCGGAACAGACGGGCGTGGGCGGCGCCCAGGTGCCCGTAGGAGAGGTCGAACGCCGCCCGGACGGCGCGGTCCGCGTGCTGCAGGCGCTCCAGGCGGGTGTGGTCGGCGGCCAGGGCCTCGGCCAGGGAGGACACCGGCCGGTCGGGGCTGTCGGCGAGCAGCGCGCCGGCGATGCGCAGGGCCAGCGGCAGGCCCGCGCACAGCCGGACGACGGCGGCCGTGTCCTCGGGGGCGTCGGCCACGCGGGTGTCGCCCTCGCCACGGGCCTGGCGCACGGCGTGGGCGAGGAGGCCGACGGAGGCCCGGTCTCCGAGCTCGGTGAGTTCGTGCAGCCGGGCGTCGACGGCGAGGCTGTCGCGGGACGTGACGATCGCCGCGGTGACGCCGTCGCCCGGCAGGAGCGGGCGGACCTGGTCGGGGCCGGCGGCGTTGTCGACGACCAGGAGGACCGGGCGGCCGGCCTCGGCGTAGGCCGACAGGACGCTGCGGAAGAGCCGGGAGCGGTCCTGGACGCCGGGCGGGATGTGCGCGGGCGGGACGCCGAGCGCGCGCAGCCAGCCGTCCAGGGCGTGGTCGGGGGAAAGGCGGCGGTCCGGGTCGTAACCGAGCAGGTCGACGAAGAGGACACCGCCGGGGAACCACGTCTTCCTGCGGAGAGCCTCATCGGCGGCCTGAACGGCGAGCTCGGTCTTCCCGATCCCCGCGAGCCCGGCCACCACGTGGACGCGTGGCGACCGCCCGACGGTCTCCGGCGCCAGTCCCGCGAGGAGCGCGGCGAGCTCGTCGTCGCGGCCCGTGAAGGCGGAGGAACGCTGCGGCAGGCCGGTCAGCGCGCGCTCGGGGTCGCGGGTGAGCCGCAGTTCGACGTGTCTGCCCTGGATCACGGTGCCGAAGAAGTGCCCGCCCTCGATGATGTTGCGCATCTGCGGAGACGCATCGTCCCCCGGCTCGTCCCCCGGTGCCGTCCCGACCGACACGTCGGTCACCGCCCCTCGATCCCTGTTCCCCCACACCCTAGGGAAGGCCGTGCGCCCGCGTGCCGCGTTCCGGCGAACGCAGGAACTGCCGACGACTCCGCGTGACCACCGGCCGGGGCGACCGAAGGCATTCGGACTACGCCGCTGTGGTGATCCGGACCGCCCGGGTGCCCGTGTTGCCCGCCGGGCGACGGCGTGGTTCGGACACTGACTGGAGTTTCGTCCGTCAGAAAGGATCTCGCCCCATGAGCAGGAGACTGGGCCCGCGGGCCGTCGTCGCCGCGTTCGCCCTCGCCGCCGCCTTGACCGCCGTACCGCCCGCAGGCGCCGCGACCACCGACGTGTGCGGCGGCTCCATCAGCGACTACGTGGGCGGCGACAGTCCGGACACGGAGTTCACCGGCGCTGCCTCGGCCAACGGCAACGACCGCGCGATGACCGTCACCCCGGTCGTTGCGGGCGTCAACACGTTCAAGACCGAGATCGCCACCGGCCCCAGCGATTCCCGCTACGCGATCGGCTCGTTCGAGATCAAGGTCGACACCAGCGGCCGCGGCCAGATCCGCTTCGTCTCCTACGCCGGTCACGCCATCGGCGACAGCGTCGTCTGCGCCGGAGGCGGCACCCGCGTCACCACGATCAGCGGCGAGGTCCGCGTCCAGGACGTCACCAAGCGCATCCCCTTCACGGTCAGCCGGACCTGACACCGCCGCTCGTGGGACGCGCGCCGGCCGCAGCGGCCGAGCGCGCGTCCCACACCGCCACCGTCGTCCCCGCCCACGAGGAAGCGATGCCCCGTACCCTCCCGACCACCCCACCGGCGCGTCCGCTGCCCGCACCCTCCGCCCGAAGCCGGACGTCCGGCACGCCACAGCCGCGACCGGACCTTCCGGACCGTTCCGAGCGCGCCCGCCCGTCCCGCCGCTGCCCGCACGGCCGCACCCCCCGCCGGCTCCTGCACACCACGATCGCCGGCTACCGCCCCCTGGAACTCCTGCGCCGCCGCGGCTGCCAGAACGTCTTCCGAGCCGCAGCCCCCGACGGCACGCACGTGGCACTGAAGACCACCTGTCACGACGCCGACCACGACGTCCTCGCCCGAGCCCACAACGAGGCCCACGGCCTGCGCGCCGCGGCCGCACACCCCCACGTCGCCGACCTCGCCGGCGAGGGCGTCCACCGCGGCCTGCACTACCTCGCCGTCACCTGGCAACAGGGACCGACCCTGCATCACCTGCTCGAACACCTCGACCACTCCATGGCCGCATGGTCACCCGGCAGCGCCGACGTCTTCACCCGCCTCACCCTGGCCCTGTGCCACGCCCTCGAAGGCCTCCACCACCACGAGGTCGTGCACGCCGACCTCAGCCCCCGCAACATCGTCGTCGGCCACGGCCACACCCTCACCCTCATCGACCTCGACAGCTGCGCATGGCACGGCACCCCCACCCCCGACACACTCCACCGCTGCGCCACCACCGTCTACGCGGCACCCGAATGCCTCGCACCCTGGCCGCGGCCGGTTCCCACGGCGGCGAGCGACCAGTACAGCGCGGCAGCGATCCTCTACCGCGTGGTCCAGCAACGCCACCACCTGCCCGACACCGGCAGCCGCACCCGCACCCGCACGCACCAGCTCACCCGGAGCCCCCGCCCCCTCACCGGCTGGCCCGCCACCACCTGGCCCCACCTCCAGCAGACCCTCCACCGGGCCCTCGACCCCGACCCCGACGCCCGCCACCCCACCACCGGCGACTTCACCAGCCACCTGCGCCACGCCCTGACCCTCACCGGAGAGCGCCCATGAACCAGCCGGCCCGCCGCACCTTCCTCCTCGCCACCGTCGCCCTCGTCATCACCCCCGCCACCCGCGCCGCCGCTGCGACCACCACCGGAACCGGCACCGGCGCACGAACCCGGGCCGCCGGGTCCGGCGGCGGCACTGGGCACAGCTCGTCGCACCACTCGCCGTCGCATCCGTACAAGCAGTCCGGCTCATCCCATCCGCACAGGTCATCCAGCTCATCCAGTTCGTCCGATTCGTATAGCGACTCCAGCTCATCCAGTTCGTCCAGCTCGACCGAGACATCCTCCTCCAGCGGCTCCGTCGGCTCGGGCAGGCCCTCGGCGAAGGGATCCTCGTCATCCAAGAGGAGCCACGGAACCAAGCCCAGCCGCGGAAGCGGGCCCAGCCATGGGAGCAAGTCCAGCCACGTGAGCAAGCCCAGCCGCGGGAGCGGGCCCAGCCATGGGAGCAAGCCCAGCCGCGGGAGCCGGCCCAGCGGCAGAAGCAAATCCGATACCGACCACGCCAGCGTCAGCACCAAGGCCAGCGCCAGCGCCAGCGCCAGTGCAAGCGCGGACAGCGGTAGCAGCCGGAGCAGCAGCAGTTCGGATTCCGAGAGCGGCAGTGCCAGCGCCAGTGCCAGCGCCAGCGCGTAGGAAGGCAGCAGCGAACCCCGAACCCCGGAAGCCGTGACGAGCCCGAAGCCGCCCGGGGGGTCCTCAGGTGACGAGATGGTAGATGCTGCTGCCGGTGAGCCAGAGTCCGGCCAGCAGCGAGAGGGTGATGATCAGCTGGTCCTGGTGCTGTTCGAGCCAGGTTCGCAGCGCGTCGAGCCGGGCGCGGGAGGTCTCCGGAGCCCAGACGGTGTACAGCTCCATCACCAGCAGACTGAGGGTGGCCAGCAGGCAGTAGCCGGTCAGGTCGAGCCAGGTGTAGACGGAGGAGAGGTCGGCGTCGACGACCGTGGCGGCGCCGGCCCCGACCAGAGCCCAGGGCTGGAGCAGCCAGGCGAGTCCGGCAGCGGTGCCGAGCGAGGCGTTGTCGACGCGCCCCGCCCAGCTCGGTGGCCGGTACGGGCGGGGAGGCTGCCGACTCCGGTAGCCGCCGAACACGACCAGGCCGACGCCGATCGCGAGCTTGGCGGCGAGGGCCGCGCTCGACGGCGAACTGTGGTGGACGGGTGGCGTCCCGCCGGTCAGCAGCAGCACACAGGCGACGACGGCGACCAGGTTGGCCAGCCAGGACAGCAGGAAGGCGAGCCCCTTGTGGACGCCGCGCCGCGAGGACAGCAGGAGGACGAACGCGCTGTTGTGCAGCGGCCCCAGGGTGATGGCCATACCGATCACGATCAAGTCGACAACCATCGGATCACCCGCTCCCTCACGTCGACGCTCCGCCCGGCACGCCGGACCGGCTCAGGCCCCGCAGCGGGCCGACTGCCGATGCCCGCACACGGCCGCACCCGACTCTGCGGGGCCCGACCCGACGGGTCAAGCAGGCCACGCCGACAGCCCCTCTTCGACGTCGCGGCCCCGTCCGCGGCCCCGTCCGCGGCCCGTCACCGCACCGGACGGAGCCGCCCGACCGCCGCGCTGCCCACCGCCGGCGGGTGCGTGGTCGGCCGGAGGCCAAGCAGACCGCCGAACTGCCGTACCGCCGGACCCGGTTCAGCGTCGTCGGACCTCTGCTCAGGTGGATCCGGTCAGTGAGGCATCCGGTTGTCGGTTGCCAGGACGTCGCCCGGCACCGTCGAATCCACCTGGCGGCGCAGTGCGCCGATCGCCGGATCGGAGATGGAGACCGTGAGCCGGTAGGGCGGCTGGCCGATGATGGTGTTGTGCGAGTCGGTCGGTGACATCAGGCGTTGCTGGACGGCGAAGCCGTCGAAGCCCGGGCACAGGGCCCCGGCCGGGAGGGTCAGCTGGACGGAGGCGCCGCCCTCGGGTCCGACGTGGACGGTGCCGCCGGCGGCGGACGGGGTGTCGTCGTCGCGCGTGATCGGGAGGCCGTGGGCTCCGCCGACCAGGCCGTCCGGGCCCTCGATCTCCACCGCGACGCCCTGCGGTCCGAGTGGCGTGGACAGGTCCAGCGCGCGGTCGCCGGCGCCCGGACCGAGCAGCAGACCGATGGTGAACTGCCCGGGGTCCTTCGCCGAGGCCCGTGAGAACCCGTAGGAGCCGAGGACGAGTTGCGGTCCTGGCGGTGGGGCGTCCGGCTGTGATCCGCCGGCGAAGGTGAAGGATGCCGGAGCCGGGTCGAAGTGGTGGAAGCCCTTCGTGCCGCACCTGGTGCCGTCGGAGACCCCGCCGCCGGGCAGCGCGACATCCGCGGTCGGCCGCGGCGATGCGGGCACGGCCAACGGGCCGCGTACCGCCGGGCTGTCCCGGTTCAGCAGGCCGGCCGGGTCCGCTCCGACCGCGACGGCCAGCAGCGCCGCGAAAGCGGTGGCCGCGATCAGCACGGTGCGCCGGCGTCCCGGCCGGGTCCACTTCGAGCGGGCCGTGCCGGAGGCCGCGCCCGGTGCCCAGCGGCGGCCTCCGGGGTCCATCGGCGGCTCCTTGCGCCACTGCGCGGCGAGCATCCGGGTCCGGGCGGTCGGCTCCTTGACGGCGGCGTCCTTGATGAACCGTTCGTCCAGGACGAGTCCCTCGAACGGGTCGGGTGTCGCCCGGCCCGGCGCTATCGGCTCCGGTTCACGAGACGGGGGCTGCTGGGGTTCTTCGGCGGTCGGCACGGCGCCATCATGCCCGCCCGTTCGGACACACCGACCGGCGAGGTGGCCCGGAACGCCCCGCGGCCCGGACCCCGACGGTCACTCAGCAACCGGCCCCGGGCTGCCTCGTCCACCCCTGAGCCACCGAAGACCCCACGTAGCTTCTGGGCGACGCAGCTTCCTGATGATCATCACCGGCCTCCGGTCCAGCGGTCTATGTCAGGGCCGCGGTCTACTCTCCCTCTCACCTACGAATTATCGGGAGACCGGATGTCCTACGACGATGACGACGACCTTGACGAGTTCGAGTACCCGTACATGCCCGCGCTGAGCACGGCCCTGGCCGATCCGTTCGAGGGGACGCGAACGGTCGACGGCTGGCGGATCGAGCGGCTCGGCCTGATCCAGGGAACCTGCGACCACGGCACGATCTACGACCCGCTGGGGCCCGAGGGCGGCGGCTTCCCGATGCGGCCCGGTGGCACACCGGTCTACCTGGTCGCTCGTGAAGCCGCACCCGGGGTGCCGGTGGCGGTCCTGGTGCACCCCGGCGAGACCGTCCCGGTCAGCACGGAGGACTGCGGCGACCGGGTGGCGACCCCGTCCGGCCTGGCCGTGATACACGCGAATCCCAGCACGACCTGGATCGAGCCGGGCACCGGGATGCTCAAGCGCGCCTGGGCCACCCTGTCCGCGCGCGCCGCCGGTGGCGAAAGCTGGCGGCTGGAGCGCCTCCGCGAGATGCTCCAGGACGCGTCGGTGGACCCGACCGACTGGCCGGTCGAGCCGGCCGAGGGCGACTTCGCGAACGACTGGCTGATGATCCCGGACGAGGACGGCACCGGCACCGTGCTGGGCATCCTTGCCGACCCGGACGGCTCCAACACCACCGAGTGCCTGGACGCCGAGGGCAACACGGTCGCGATCCTGCTCACCCTCGACTAGCCCGGCCATTGACGCGAGACCGGCCGCACCGCACCCGCCCGAGGCACCCGCCACGACGGGGGCAGTGCGGCCACACGAGCCCGCCCCGGCGAGGACCGCCGACGCCGGGGCGGACGCCTTGACGAGGCGCCAGGGGGCGGCTGCCGGCTGCCGGCTGCCGGGCTGTCAGTCCTGGGACGGGCGGTGCCGGTAGCCTCCGGTGCGATCGGGCGGATGACGGGGGTAGACGTGAATATTGAGGAGATGCTGGACCGGCTCGGCGCGGTCATCGGGCCGCCGCCAGCGGACGGAGTGGTCCCGGTCCCGTGGGAGCTCGGGCCGGAAGCGCTCGGTTTCCAGCTGCCCGCGGACTACCGGGCGTTCGTCGACCGGTACGGGATTGTCAGCATCAGCGACGAACTGCATATCTGCACGCCATCGGCAGCGCCCACTCCCAAGACCTGGCAGCCGCTGGGCTTCGAGGGCTTCCTGTCCTACACGACAGAACCCTACGGATACTGTGCCTGGCTGGCAGAGGTCCACCGGGACGGGGACTACGACGAGTGCCCGTATCCGCTGTTCCCGGCCGAGGGCGGGCTCCTGAAGTGGGCCAACAACTACAACTCCGACCATTTCTTCTGGCTGATGCGGGGCCCGGACCCGGACCGGTGGCCGGTCGCTGCGAAGTTCCACTCGATGCGGGAGTGGGACCTGTTCGACGGCGGCTTCCTGGAGTTCCTGCTGGCGGCTGTGACGGAGCAGTATCCGTACCACGGGGACGTTGTTCCCGGCGGGATCAAGCAGGTCGGTGATGGCCGTGCCTATCTCCCTCGGGGTGACTGGTCGAAGCGGCTTTGGCAGTGAGCCCGCGAACACGGTCAACGGCCATGCCGGGGCGGCGCCGGCTTGTCCTACGCCTTCGAGTGCTGAGCCTCGGGCGCTCACTGCCGTCGGACGAGCAGCTCGTCCCGCATGCCCCGGCCGGAACGGGCGTTCGAGCTGGTGGCGCCAGTGCGTCCGTTCCGATAGCCGATAGCCGATAGCCGATAGCCGACGGGCGGAGAGAGCTTCACCGGGTTGGTGTGACACCGGGACGACCCGGTCCCACGTCGGTTACGAGGCAGGGCTGAAGCGTGACCGGATGCTCGTCCGGGCAGTGCGGCGGGGGCAGGTGCGCAGCCGTCGGCTGTGCCCTCCAGTCGATCCGGCCTTGCGCGGCTGAGTCGATGTCACTGGTCCCGGTTAGCCTCGCGGCACGCCCCAACGTTCGTGGTGGCGATGGCGCGGCGTCCTGACGCCCGAACCCGATGAGGAGAGCCGATGCGAGACCATCTCGCCGACGTGTTCGCCATGCTCGGCCCGGGCGAACGGCGCTTCGCCAGCCCGGAAGCATGGGCCGAGTTGGAGGCCGAGATCGGTATCGACTTCCCCGAGGACTACAAGGCGATTGTCGACGCCTACGCTCCGATGCAGATCAACGGGCACCTGTACCTCTCGCATCCGGCCACCGAGTGCTGGAACCTCGGGAAGGAGATCCGCGAGACCTCCCAGGCCTGGGCCCGACTCGACTGGGACCGGGAGCACTGGCTGGAGCCGGAGGAGAACATCCGCGCCGCCCTCGGCCTGCAGGAGGTCAGGTTCGGGACCAGGGACGGCCTGATCCCGATCACCAACACTGACCGCGGCGAATACGTCTTTCTGGCCCCGTTGCCCGACCGGACGGGACAGCGGATCTGTGCGGTGGAGCACGACGGATCCTGGTACGAGTACCGGATGAGCTTCTCCGAATGGCTCTACCGCTACCTCGTCGGCGAGGACATGGTCGGCCCGAACAGCTCCGCCTTCTACCCCGGCCCGGTGCTGCTCGAACCGCTGCCGATGTTACCCACCGAACGCCCCACGCCGATCTACGGCCCCGAGCGCGGCATGTGACCGGTGCCAGAGCTCCGGCCTGACGACGGTCCCGGGGCGCTTCACGCGGTGAATGCCGCTCCCGCCCCGGTGGAGTCCTGCGCGAAGAGCGTGTTGCGCCCTCCTTCCGTCAGCGACAGGGTGACTGCGCCCACCCACCACGGGTCCTGTGGATCGTCCCAGGTCATAGGGTCCGCGAGCACGGCGTCCAAGTCGCGCGGGCGGTCGGCTGCGCAAGGCCGGGGCCACCGGAATGCGGGTGCCGGAGGTGGCCCTCCGGGGGCTCGGGAAGGGCCTGCAGGCAGGATGTGGAGCAGGCGTTGACCAGCAGGGGCAGGACGTCGGTGGCAACTCGCAACGAGATCCACGCCTGGTGGATCCCGGTGCCTTCCAATGACCGGTCACAGACGCTGCACTTGTGGATCGTTGCTGAACCCCATGTTCCGGGATCGGTGCCGCCGTGCCCGAGCCCGAGGCCAGTGGCCACGGTGCCGGCGGGCTGGAGCAGGGGAAACGGTGGGCGGAGCTTCTCGTTCCCGTACAGGGCCCGCGTGCTCACCGTGCTGCGCTTCAGGTTCGGGCACCTGGTCAGCTCGTACGGGAACCAGTGCAGCCGGTACGACGTGTACGGGGTGAACTCCTGCAGGCTGCTCATGGCGCCGATCTCCGCAGGGATCCGAACGAGGTTGCTGCCGTAGAGGGTGAACTGCTTGACGGCGGTGAGCTTGGCGATGCTGGGCGGCAGGGTGACGATCTGGCGCCGATCCTCGGGGCTCATCTCCATCAGTGGTCGAAACACCTCCCGTCCGTCCGCGGCGGCCTCCTCGATCAGCGCCAGGAGGTGCTGCCAGGCGGGCGAGGAGGTGTCCTGACGCTCATGGTGGAAGCTCACCCGCCGCCGGTTGCTCGCCCGCCGCTGGTCGAAGCAGCTGCACGTGCCCTGGTGGGAGGCGGTGCCGTCCGTGGCCGAGTTAGACCTGTTGCCGTGCCTGTCGGTGCGGCGGGATGCCGGCTCCGCTTCATTCGCCATGGCGTACACGATACGAAGGCGTGGGTGCGGCCGGCCAGTTGGGGGTTTCGGCTCAGGAAGGCGCAGGGTCCGATCACGAGACCTGCTTCTCGTCGGGGGAGATGATCGGGGCGGCCGCCGAGCGTCTAAGTTGGGGCCCAAGCAACCCGATCCCGATTGGCACTGGTCAGATGGCTCACAACTCCACCACCGTTCCGGCTCGCTCGTCCTCGGACGACCGGTGGCCGCTCTTCACCACCATCGCGATCCTGGCCGTCCCGGTCGGGCTGGCCTGCACCGTCTACGCGTTCTGGGCCCACGGCCACTACGTCGGCGGACTGGTGTGCGTCCCCACCCCCGCGATACCCGTGTCCGCACAGGTCGCCGCATGGGCCGGTCCTGCCATCGGCATACTCGCCGCGCCCTTCCTCGCCGTGCTGCTGTGGGCCGCGGTGCGGGGGCGGAACGCCATGGCGCGGCCCCTGATGCCGCTGCTGATCATCGCGCTCGTCATCGACCTGTTGCTCATCGTGCCGGAGGTGGTCAACCTCCACTCGGTGCTCCCGGACTTCGAGCCGCACAAGGTCACCGCCACGTTCTGCGGGAAGGGCTACAGCTTCTGAGATCCGCGATCCCGCGGGCAGCGGACCGAGGGTTCCGCGTTCCGGTCGGTTGTCCCGGCAGGGTGGCCGGGCCCTCCTCCGGCCTTCGGCGGCAGGCGTCAGGGGCAGTGCCAGGGTCAGGATCAAGGTCACTGCGGAGGCTTGGGCCGGGTTCGTCGAGCCCCGCACACTGCCGCCGATCAGGTTCTGCGCGAGATGACCATGATGTATTCGCAGGGGGCGTTCGTCGGGTTGGCGAAGCCGTGGTCCGCGTCGGCCTGGAAGAACAGGGAGTCGCCCGTGTTCAGGGTCTCGCTGATGCCGCCGATCGCGACGGTCACGGTGCCTTCGAGTACCACGAGTTGCTTCTCCACACCCGGCGGGTACGCGGGCAGCAGCCCGGTGGAGACGTGCGGGGGAAGGTGGTGGACGACCATCTCGGCTCGTCCCGCGCCCGGGGCCGCCGACACCATGTGCCGCTCGAAGCCGGTCTCAGGGTCACGGAAGACGGGGCGATCGGTCTTGCGCATGACGAGGGCGACACCGGGCGCGGCGGCCGCCGGCGTACCGATCAGGTCCGAGAGCGACGCGTCGAGCGCGTGGGCGATCCTGGACGCGACGCCGATCGTCGGGCTCTTCTCGCCGCGTTCGACCTTGGACAGCATCGCCCGGCTGACCGACGACCGTTCGGACAGCTGCTCCAGCGTCAGGCCCGCCTCCTCGCGGCGCCGCCGCACGTTGCCGCCGAACGCACCGGCCAGGTCGTCACCGTGCTGCGGTTCGGCCGCGGTTCCGTCTTGCTCGACCACCGTGCTCCTCGATCGATGGGGTACTGCGCTGCCCACAGTGTAGTGTTCTTCTAAAGGAGATCTGATCTCCTATCGGAGACGCACGATGTGCGCCCGACATGACGGAGGGGTTCCATGCGTTTGATCTCGTGTGGTCGGCACCACGCCACGTTCGAATTCGGCGACCTGCAGGTGACCTCGTTGCGAGACGGGTACATCGACATGCCGCCGACACGGCTCCGCGGCGAGGACGGGCGCGCGCTCGACGTGCTGCCGCCCGCGGTCCCGCTGGCCGGCGACAACCTGCGGCTGTCGGTCAACGCCTTCTTCGTCACCGACGGCACGCGGTCGGTTCTCGTCGACACCGGCGCGTCCGACGTCTGGCCCGACCCCACCATGGGACTGATCTACGACGCGCTCGACGAAGCGGGAGTCGACCGCGCGCGCATCACCGATGTGGCCATCACCCACCGGCACGAGGACCACGTGAGCGGACTGATCGCTCCGGACGGCTCGGAAGCGTTCGCGGGCCTCGAACGCGTGTGGATCGGTGCCGGCGACGCCTCGGTGTTCACGGGGCGGCTCGAACCGATCCGCGACCGGGTCGTACCCGTGTCGGGGAAGGTCGCGATCAACGACTGGACCACCGCGATCCCGACACCGGGCCACACGCCCGGTCACACCGTCTACGACGTCAGAAGCGGCACCGGGCATCTTCTCGTCTGGGGTGACACCGTCCACGTCCCCACCCTCCAGTTCGATCAGCCGAACGTGGCCTGGGAGTTCGACGGCGACCAGTCCCAGGCCCGCGACGCGCGGGCGGCCCTCCTCGAACGACTGACCCGACCCGACCACTTCGTAGCCGGCGCCCACCTCGACTCACCCGGGATCGCCCGCGTGACCCCCTCCGGCGACGGCGACGGCCACGGCTACGCGCTGGAGTACCTCGCACCACCGATCGGCTGATCGCGCCTGCCGGTCCCGGGTCGCGTCCGCGACGGCGGGCGGGGGAGGGCAGGGTCGTCCGGCCAGGCAGTCGACCGTCAACTCGACTGCCTGGTGTGACAGTTGCCGTCGCTCGCTTTCCCTGGTCGTCAGCCCGCCCTTGAGCTTGCCGGGCTGACGACTCGGGGATCAGCCGTCGAACCACAGCAGCTTTCCGCGCTTCCACCGCACGCCGTAACGTCCCGTGATCTGGTCTGCGTAAGCTCAGAAAGAGCACTGCCAGCGCATTGGTGGCCCCTGGTTACAAGCGTCCACCGTGATGCGGATCCAGGTCAGACCGCCGGAACCGGAGCAAGTTGTGGGGTAAGTCATCCCTACGCCCGCCCGCTCCTGACGGAGCAAGTTGTCGTATAGGACGGTCCTACCGCCCGCCACACGGATCTGCCTTCGCCCAGGGGTGCGAGGGCGGCCCCGAAGCCAAGGCCAGCGGGGAGGTTGCGAAGATGCTGCGTTGCCAGGCCTGTAGGCCCAGAACTCAGCTCTCGTAATCGGCGGCGATTCCCAGTACGCCGTTTGGCGACCACTCGTGCTCCAGGATCGAGTAGGTGATCGAGTCTCGCCAGGCACCGTGGACGAACACGTGGTCGCGGATCCGCCCGTCTTCCGTCATACCGGCCCGCAACAGGGTGCGCGCCGATGCCTCGTTGAGCGGTGAGCGTGCCGCCCAGATGCGGTGCAGGCCCAGGGTGTTGAAGCCGAGGGCGCACAGCAGATGGACGGTTTCCGTGCCGAGGCCCTTGCCCCACTCGGCCGGGTGGAGGGCGAAGCCGATGGTCGCGGCCTGCTGCGGCTCGGTGGCTAGACGCGCGTAGCCGATCAGCTGGTGCTCGCCGAGCCGGGTGACGGCGAGGCAGTACTCGGTTCGCGGGGTGGCGTTCGCGGAGGCGATGGAGCGGGCGGTGATCGCCTGGACCTGCTCGCGGGTGCGGGGTTCGAAGCTGAGGTGTCGGGTGGCCTCGGAGTCGCCGTAGATGGCCAGGAGGTCGTCGGTGTCGTCGGGTTCGACTTCGCGCAGTGAGAGGCGGGGGCTGGCCAGGTGGAGTGGGGTCATGGCTGCCGAGCCTATCCGTGGGTCACCGGACGAGGACCGAGGTCGGGGTGGCGGTGAAGGCCTCGATCTCCTCGCGCAGGTCGGCCGCCGCACCGACGCCGCGGCGGCCGTCGCCGTGCAGGGCGGCGTGGACGCGCCGGGCGCTGCTGACGATGCCGAAGTTCCGCTGCTCGATGGGGAGGTCGAGCACCGGGCGGACGGCCTCGGCAGCCCCCTCGACCTCGCCTCGGGCGAGCTGGTCTCATTCACCCCGTCCAGGCGGGTCCGGCCGCTGCTCAGCGGTCCGCTCCGCTGCAGGTCAGGGCGAGTGTGAACCCAGGCGGACGGGGTGCGGGAGAAATGGAAAGCGCGTTGGGGGCAACCCCTCACGAGTTCGAATCTCGTTATCCTCCGCCCCCGCCCGCCAGGGCGAACGAGGGCCCGGACCGCTGTGCGGTCCGGGCCCTCGTCGCACTCACCCCCGTCGGTACGTCATCCTTGTGCTCTCGGCCGACTCCGGCAGGGCATGGACGTCCTCCTATGTGGTGAGGTGCCCCATCAGCAAGAAGAGTGGATCGGCACTGGCCGCGTGGCTGCGCGGTCTGGACGCGGCCGGGTTGGAGCGGGTCCTGGCTGCGCGCCCGGACGCCGTGTCGGCTCCGGAACCGCGGTCGGTCGGCGAACTGGCGGACCGCCTCCAGCGCCCGGCGTCAGTGGCCCTGGCCCTGCCTCGCCTCGCGCTGCCGTGCTTGCAGGTGGCGGAGGCCGTCGCCGCGCTGACGGGCGTGTCACGGGACGGTCTGGCGGGCCTCCTCGACGCGACGCATGGTGACCGCGCCCACGGGTTGGATGCCGTCCTGGGAACGCTGGCCGATCGCGCTCTGGTGTGGCCCGACGGCAACGGCCTGCTGCACATGGCGGCGCCGCTGCGGAACGCGTGGGACGCGCCGCTGGGGCTCGACGCGCCGCTCGCGCGACTGCTCGCGGGCTTGAACTCCGACGAACTTGGCCGCATGTTGGCGAAGCTCGACGTCAAACCTGCCGCCAACAGGAAAGAGATGCGTCTGACGGCGCTGATCGACCACCACAGCGATCCGGCTCGGGTCGCCGCACTGGTGGCCAAGGCGCCCGGAGCCACTCGGAAGCTCCTTGAACGGCGGGCGCATGAGGTTCCGGAGCAACCGGGCTTCATCATGTTCGGGGCTCCGCGGACCGACTCCCAGCCCGGCGAACAATGGGCGGTGGAGCGGGGGCTGCTGATCCGGGACCAGCATCGGTACGGGCCGGCCCGCATGCCTGCGGAGGTGGCACTCACGCTGCGCGGCTCCGACTGGCACGCCCCGTTCACACCCGTGCAGCCCGGCGTACGGTCGGTGCCCGCCACCGTCTCGGGCGTCGAGCGGGAAGCCGCAGCCGCCTTGATGGCGTTCGCCGCCCACGCCGTGTCCGTCCTCGGGGTGTGCGCCGCCGCTCCACCGGCCCGGCTGAAGGCCGGCGGGGTCGGCGCCCGCGAGCTGGCCAGGATCGGCAAAGCGGCGCGGTGCGACGAGATCCTGGTACGCCTCGTGCTGGAGACGGCGAGCGCGGCCGGACTGCTGGCCCGGGACGGCGACCGGGTCGCGGCGACCGCGTCCTACGACAACTGGGCCGAGCAGGAACCGGCCGCCCAACTCGCCGTGCTGCTCCGGGCGTGGTGGGCGCTCCCGCTGTCCCCCGGCGGGAGCCGCGACGAAGACGGGAAGGCTCTGCCGGCGCTCGCCGGGGCAGCGCCCTGCGGAGGCTGCGTGCAGGCCCGGCACGGGCTACTCGCAGCCGCGTCGCAGCTCCCCGCCGGCGAAGGCGCGGCGAACTCGGCGGACCTGGGGGTGCTACTCGTGTGGCTCCGCCCGCTCGTCGACGAACTCCCCCAGGACACCACACCGTTCGCCACCCTGATCCGGGAGGCGGAACTGCTCGGCGCACTCGCCCTCGGAGCCGTGTCCCCGATCGGGGCCGCCCTGCTCGCCGACGACGCCGAAGCCCTGACCGACGCCTGTCGGCGACTGCTGCCCGCCGCCAGCGGGACCGCCCGTTTCGGCAGCGATCTCACGGCCGTGGTCGCCGGCACGCCGTCGGCCCGCATCCTCGCACTGCTGGACTCCGTCG
This sequence comes from Kitasatospora sp. NPDC096140, assembly GCF_040303045.1. Classification (NCBI taxonomy): domain Bacteria; kingdom Bacillati; phylum Actinomycetota; class Actinomycetes; order Kitasatosporales; family Streptomycetaceae; genus Kitasatospora; species Kitasatospora sp. NPDC096140. The sequence goes on along the minus strand of NZ_JBEOUW010000015.1, from coordinate 136,942 downwards.
CGGACCGGGAGACCGCCGGTGCGGCGTCCGTGTGGCGGTTCAGCCCGGGAAGCGTCCGCCGTGCCCTCGACGCCGGCCTCACCCCCGCCGGCCTCACCGCCGACCTGGCCGCCATCGCCGTCGAGCCGCTTCCCCAGCCGCTCTCGTACCTGATCCACGACACCGCGCGCAGCCACGGTCGGATGCGCGTCGTCTCCGCGGCCTGTGTGATCCACGGCGAGGAGCCCGCCCTCCTGGCCGAACTGGCCGCGCACCGCAAGCTCACCCAGCTCGGCCTGCGGCTGCTGGCACCGACGGTGCTGATCAGCCGTACCCCACTGGACAAGACGCTCACGGCACTGCGGTCCGCGGGCTACGCCCCCGTCGCCGAGAAACCCGACGGGACCGTGCGGATCGAACGGGCCCAGCACCACCGCGCGGCGAGCCCCGTTCCGTCCCCGCGCCTGCCCGGCGGCAGGTCCCGCACGCAGCGGACGGACGCCCGCACCGCGAACGCGGGAGCGCCCGTCGATCTGCGCGCCCTCGCCACCCGGCTTCGGGACGCCCCGCAGGACATCCCGGAGCCCGACCCTTGGGACGGTCGCCCCTACGACAGCGACACCGAGGAGATCATGGCTGGGTACGCGCGCAATCTGTCCTTCACCGACGTCCGCCAGCTGGCCGATGCCGTCAACGACGGCCGGACCATCACGATCGAGTACGTCGCGACCTCGGGCAACGCGACGGTCCGCACCCTCAGCAAGCTCGAACTGGATGCCCCCTACCTCCGCGCCTGGTGCCACCTGCGGGACGACGAGCGCGTGTTCACCATCTCGCGCATCCACGGGGTCATGCCCGCGTAGCGTGGGAGGCAACCCCTCACGAGTATCCTCCGCCTCCGCCCGCCAGGGCAGACGAGGGCCCGGACCGGTTCACCGGTCCGGGCTCTCCGCGTGTTCGGTGGCGGTGCCCGCCGAGGCGGTGCCCGCCGAGACTGTGCACGCCCGGTTCGGCCGCTGGGCCACGGTGGAGCCCGCGGCCTTGCCTCACCTATCGATATTCGATAGCTTTCCATCGTAAATCGATGCAAGGATGGGTCATGGGAAAGCTGGCAGTACGCGCGCTGCGCGCCGTGCTCGTGGTGGTGCTCACGGGCACCGTGTTCGTGCAGGCATTGATGGTGTGGACGTTGGTCACCGGGAGTGACCCGGAGGACGGGTCGATCCCGCTGACCCCGCTGCGCGTGATCACGATCCTGGGCATCGGGGCGGCCCAGGTCACCATGGTCTGCGTCTGGCGACTGGTGACGATGGTGCGACGCGGAACCGTGTTCTCCCACGCCGCCTTCCGGTACGTGGACGTCATCATCGGCGCGATCGCTTCGATCGCTGTCCTGTGGCTGGCGGTCACGGCCGTGAACGCGCCCGGTCAGCGGGACGACCCGGGCGTCACCCTCATCATGGGCGGGATCGCCATGGCCATCCTGGGAGTTGCGCTCATCGTGCTCGTGCTGCGGATGCTGCTCGCCCAGGCCGTCGCCCGCGATGCCGAAGCGACGCTGATGCAGGCCGAGTTGGACGAGGTCATCTGATGCCGATCGCCGTCGACATCGACGTGATGCTGGCCAAGCGGAAGATGTCCGTGGGCGAACTCGCCGACCGCGTGGGGATCACGCCCGCCAACCTGGCAGTACTCAAGAACGGCCGCGCCAAGGCGGTGCGCTTCGCGACGCTCGCCGCGCTCTGCGAAGTGCTCGGGTGCCAGCCGGGCGACCTGCTTCGCTGGGAGGCCGGGGACACCGCAGGCGAATGAACCGTGCCGGCCGGGCCGTCATTGCCGAGCCCGGGTGCCTTCGGTACAGCGCCCGGCGGAAGGCAGGCGCGACCGGTCACGGGCAGGCCCGCCCCGGACAGCGGCTGCGCCCAGCACAAGGATCGTGGCACGGGACAGGCGAGGGGGGTGTTTCACGATGACTCCTTCAGAAGTTGCACGCTTCCTGACACCCCCGCTGGGGACGGCACGCCCCGGAGTCCCGTCCCGGCGGCACCCGGCACATCGCCACCCCGGGGCGGCCGGTCAGGCCCGCCGCAGGAAAGGGGGGCAGAGGAACATCTCAATGGAACCGGCGCTCCGAGGCATGGCCAGAAGGCGCCGGATCGACCAGGCCGGCACCACCGAGGCGGGTCCGATTCGCAGGCGTTGCGAAGATCAGCTGCTGAAGCGCAGTAGGGTTCGGTTCCGGTGAAGGGGGTCATCACGTGGAACGAATGCGGGTCCTCCTGCTGGACGCGGCTCCCGGCGAGCTGCTCGACCGGGAGTTGCAACGTCTGCTGGGCCATGGCCTGGCCGTCACGTTGAACCTCCGGCGGGTGACCGACAGAGCCGAGGCCCGGGCCACCTGGGACGGCCGCGTGGACTTTGCCGATTTCGACGCCTTCGACGAGCCGACATTGATCGCCGAGACCGTCCGGGACGGAGTCGGCTATCACGCGGTCAAGTCCCGCGGAGGCGTCCCGCTGCGCGCAGCATTCCTCACGGCAGCCACCGACCCCACGCTGGCCAACCGGCTGCGGGTGGTCGGCCGGGCCGGGGCGGGCACCGATCATGTCGAGTTGGCCGCCGCCGTCCGCCACGGCGTCGTCGTCACCCACACCCCGGGCTCCAACGCGAACGCCGTCGCCGAGTTCGCCCTGGCTCAGCTCCTCGCGCTCACCCGGAACCTTCCGGCACACAACGAGGCCGCGCACCGGAGCCGTTGGACCACACCGGCCGCCCCCGCAGTGGAGCTGTCGGAACTGACCCTGGGCGTCGTCGGGTTGGGCCGGAGCGGCCTGGCGCTTGCCGAACGAGCCGCCGCCCTGGGCATGGCGGTCCAGGGCCTCTCACGGCGCCCGACCGGGAGCTCCGTCCCCCGTGCCGAGTCCCTCGACGCGCTGCTCGCCACCAGTGACGTGGTCTCCCTGCACCTTCCGCTCACCCCGCAGACCCGGGCGATGATCGGTCGGGAGGAGCTGGCAGTCATGCGGCCAGGGTCGATCCTGCTGAACACCGCCCGGGGCGGGATCGTCGACGAACAGGCACTGGCCGACGCCTTGCGCGACCCGGCACACCCGCTCCTGGCGGCAGCCGTCGACACCTTCGAGCACGAGCACGCCGCCTTCGCCTCGCCGCTCTTCGGTCTGCCGAACGCCCTGTTGACCCCGCATGTCGCCGGGATGACCAGGGGCGCCATGGCGACGGCGGCGATCCGGTGCGCGGACCACATCGCGTCGCTGCTCGACGGCCGCCCGGACGGCGTGCCCGTGGTGACCGGCTGACGTCGGCCCATCGTCAGGGGAACGCCATCGGACGCGCGGGCTTCTCCGGCGGGGTATCCCACCCGATGGCAGGTCGAGAGGTGCCCCGGCCGGGGTACGTCCGGTGTCCGCGAGCCGGGCCATGTGGTCTCGAAACCTGTGCCGATGCCCTACTGTTTACCCGATCTCACAAGGGGCGGGGGTCCGATGCAGGGCGTGCTGGTCGGCGAGCGCTACCGGATGGCCGAGCTTCTCGGCGCGGGCGGCATGGGTGCGGTGTGGAGTGCCCATGACGTCCGGCTGGAGCGGGACGTTGCCGTCAAGCTCGTCCTGCCGCGCTTCGACGGTGAGGACGGCGCCGCGGCGCAGGCCCGCTTCGAGCGGGAGGTGCGGATCACCGCGCGGCTCCGTCATCCGAACATCGTGGGTGTCCACGACTGCGGGACCCGCCGGGATGCCGGGCGGTCCGTGCCGTTCGTGGTCATGGACCTCCTGCCCGGGCGGTCGCTCGACGCGGTGCTGAAGTCCGGTCAGCGCCCGGGCGTCGGGCAGGTCGTGGACTGGGGCGTGCAGGTCTGCCGGGCGCTGGCCGCGGCGCACCACGAGGGTGTCGTGCACCGCGACATCAAGCCGGCCAACCTCTTCCTGACCCGACGTGCCGACGGCACGGAGGCCGTCGTCGTCCTCGACTTCGGCATCGCCGCCTACCTGCAGGGGGACCACACCCAGCTGACCGCCGACGGTCACATGATCGGCACCGCCGCCTACACGGCCCCCGAGCAGGCCATGGGCGAGGCGGGGCGGCGCTCCGACGCGGCGGTGCTGCTGGGAGGGGTGGCCGCCGATCGGGCGCGCGTGCTGGGCCGCGATCATCCGCACACGCTGACCGCCCGGCACAACCACGCGTACAACCTGGGCGAGGCCGGGCGGTACACGGAGGCGGCCGGACTGCTGGAGGGGGTGGCGGCCGATCGGGCGCGCGTCCTCGGGACGTCCCACCGACTGACGGTCATGTCCCGGCGGAGCCAGGCGGTCTACGCCGGGAAGATCCGGCGGTTCGGCTGACCTTCGGCCGGACTGACTCTCGGCCGGGCTGATCCTCGGCCCGGCCGCCACGGTGGTTCGGCCCTGGGACCTCCCACCGGCCGGTCCCACCGGCCGGTCCCGGGGCCACACGTGCGCTCCCGGGACCGGTCTGTCTGCGTCCGGTGAGTCCGGTCCCGTGGTGGGGCGGTCCCGGCCCGGCGCTGGAGATGCCGGCGCCGTCGATGCTGGCGCCAGCCGCGTGTCAGCTGTGGGTGGGCAGCACGTGGTAGCAGTAGCTGGCGTACGCCCCGAAGCCGGTGTTCCAGTCGTAGCTCTGCTGGATCTCCTCGTTGATCTGCTGCCACAGCACCGTGCCGGTGTCCGGGCCGACCACGCCGTCGGGGTCCAGGCTGAAGTCGTGCTGCAGCTGCTGGAGTGCCCCCAGCGTGGCCGGGCCGAACTCGCCGTCCTGCGAGATGATGTCGGCGCTGGTCCGCCGCTCGATGTGCGCGTGGTTGATGGCTGCCTGCACACAGTAGGCCGACAGCCCGCTCGCGCCGTAGCGGACGTACGACACTCCCGGCTTGGCGCTGGCCGTACCGGCGGTGACCGCCAGGACTGCGGCGGAGACCGCGGCCACCGTACTGATCGAACGGGCACGCTTGCGTATCGACATGTGTTCCCCCGTGGAATGGTTGTCGGCGGACAGCCGGCGCCGGCCCGGTCCGGTCCGGCGCGTGGCTGCCCGAGATCGACTGGATCCTAGCCCGACACCGGTTCGAATGTGATCGGATGACGAAGACCGAGCGCCATCCGGAAGGCCGGGCGGGGACCGACCGCACCTTCGACGCTGTCCTGCAGCTGTCGAGCGCGAGAGGCGTCACGACTGATCTCCCTGTCTCCCGAGAGCACGAGGAGGCAGAATGATCGCCATGACGACTTGAAGAGCACCGGCCGGACGCAAGTCCTGGCGAAGGGGCGCAACCGGGTGGTGCGTTCGTGACGGTGAACGCGCGGTCTGCACGGTGTGCCGGGAGCCGGTCCGTTCGTACCAGTACCGCGTGTACCCGCCCGAGTCCTCCGGCTTCGAGCGGTGTATCGCGTTCGGCTGGTGCTCGGGGTGCCGGATCTACTCGGGCAACATGGTCCACATTCACCGCAAGCGGGTCTTGATCGACGCGCTTGCGTCGCTGTCGGCCGATGACCGCGAGCGGTTGCTGCGCAAGGAGGCCGCGCTGATCGACTACCTCGACAGCCAAGGCGTCGGCCGGCACTGAGCGGAGCACCCTGGTGAGCCGTGGGTGCAGAGGGTCGGGCGAGGCGAGAAGCCGTCAAGGCCCGGGCGTCGTCGCCGGCCGGAGAGCAGGGGCAGGAGGAGGGAGTCGGCCTTGGCGGTGATCGCTGCGCCCGCCTACTTGAGCAGGAAGTCGTAGACCGCCTGCCGTCCGGCCGGGTTCGCCGCCCGGTTCTGCACCGAGTGCGCCGCCCCGGACACGATCACAATCGTCGGGTCGTGTGCCAACTCGGCCTGCTGGTACAGCCATTCGTACGGCGTGGCCAGGTCCCGGTCGCCGCCGAGCAGCAGCACCGGCACGTCGGGCAGCTTGCGGTGTGCCGGCGGGATGGGCGGTACCGGTTCGCGGGGCCAGTCCAGGCAGACCAGCAGGCTGCCGAGCCCGGTGGCGGTCGCGGCGTCGTACGGCCAGGTCTGCTCGGCGGTCAGCCGCTGTCGGGTGCGCTCCAGCGCCGCCGCGCGCCCCGCGACGGGGGTGTCGGTGGTGCCCCACGGGAAGTGCGAGTCGGCACACAGGGCGGCGGAGTGCAGCCCCTGGCTGAGTTCCTCGGCCGAGGCGGAGTCGACCTCCCGGTGGATGACCGCGAAGAACTCCTGGAGCTTCGCGGGCTGCCCGGCGGCGGCCTCGTGCAGGATCTCGGGGACGCCGCCGTAGTCCGGGTCGATGAACTCGTAGCCGGTGAGCGCGCTCAGGATCTGCGCCCCGTTGCCGTACCGCCGGACGGTGGCGGCGAGGTCGGCGGCCGGGTCGGTGGTGCAGCCGGTGGCCCGGCAGGCGGCCCGCAGGACGCGGGCGGTGGCGGGCAGCGCGGCCAGGTCGAGGGGGTCGAAGCCCTGCGGCGGGGCCACCGAGTCGAGCACCAGGCGGGCCACGTGGGCCGGGTGGGCGAGCGCGTAGCGCTTGGCGACGACGGTGCCGTAGGAGACGCCGTCGAGGGTGAGGCGCCGGTCGCCGAGGGCGTGGCGCAGCAGGTCGATGTCGGTGACGGTGTCCGCGGTGCTGTAGTAGCGGGCGTTGGGTCCGAGGGCGGCGGCGCAGTCGGCGATGGACTGCCGGCGCGGCGCGGCGAGGTCGGAGGAGCCCATGTCCTCCTGGAGCCCCGGGCACTGGAGCGCGCCGCGGCCGGTGCCGCGCTGGTCGTACATGACCAGGCGGTAGTCCTTGAGGACGGGTTCGAGCTTGCTCGCGATCCGCTTCATCGACGGGACGCCGGGCTGGCCGGGGCCGCCGGTGAGGAACAGCAGGTCGCCCTTGGGGGCGTCGGTGTTGCGGGCGACCGCCACGGCGAGGTCGAGGCTCCCGGGCGTGGCACCGCTGTGGTCGAGCGGGACGGTGAGGGTCCCGCAGGTGAACTCCGGCGCGTCCGGACAGGGCGCCTGTCTGGAGATCCCGCCCCCGACTCCGGCCGGTTCGGCGGCCGCCGCGAGGGCGGGAGTGGCCAGGGTGGTGCCGGCGACCACCGCGACGGCTCCCAGCAGGGCGGCGACGCGGCCACGCGTGCTCGTCATGTTCGTCCTTCCGCTCAGGCCGCGTCCGTACGGACACGGTCACGGTCACGGTCAAGGCCGGGCGCCGGCACGCTCGCTACGGGACCGCCCGGCCGCGTTCGTCGGGCCAGCCCGGCCGCCACCTCGCCAGGTACTCGTCGAAGTCACCGGTCACGAACTGCGGATCCACCGCCTTGAGGCGGACCTGCTGCCGCTCGTCCGCCCACCACAGCTCGAACTCCGTGACCGTCCCCACGGCCGGCCAGCGGTCGGCCTCCACCGGCAGCAGACGGCAGTCCACGAAGCCGCCGACCGGGAGGCCGATGTCGACGAAGACGCCGATGGCGCCCGGGTTCGGAACGAGGGTCACCGTCCCCTGGAAGCGCTGCCCGAAGCGGAGGCCCCGGCGGATGCAGTCCCATTCATCGGTGGTCAGCATCCCGGCATCGTTCCACAGGGCCACCCGCCGGCGCACCGGAGCAGGCGCCCGGATGGCATCCGTCGCGGCACGACGTCGGCCGTCGGGGCCGACCTTCACCCCGTGTGGGCGGACCGCGTCGCCGTGGCGCCGCGGGGCCTCGGCCGTCGGCGCCGAGGCCCCCTGCGGGACCTGCGGTTACCTGTCGACGGCGACGGTCACGCCGTTCCAGTCGTCCAGGTCCGCGGTGCGGGCCTCCAGCGCGGTGCGCATGCCGGTGGCGCTGGAGGTGCCGAGGGCCAGGCGCAGCGGGGGGTTGGGGCTGTCGACCGCGGCCCGGATGCCTTCGGCGATCCGGGCGGCGGAGGAGAACGCGTCTGCGGGCAGTTCTCCGATGCCCTTCTGGACCTCGCGGACGGTCCGGTCGTAGTCGTCGAGGCCGGCGGCGACGTCGAGGTTGGCCAGGAAGGGGGTGGCGGTCATTCCGGGCTGGATGATCGTGACCTTGATGCCGAGCGGTGCGACCTCGGCCACCAGGGCGTCCGACAGTCCCTCGACCGCGTACTTGGTCGCGGCCAGCAGTCCTACGCCGGGGTGGGCGGACTGCCCGTAGACGGACGAGCCCTGGAGGATGTGTCCGGATCGCTGGGCGCGGAGGACCGGAAGGGTCGCGCGGAGCACGTTGAGCACTCCGAAGACGTTGGTGTCGAACACGGCGCGGACCTGCGTGTCGGAGGCTTCCTCGACGGCTCCGAAGAGTCCGTAGCCGGCGTTGTTGGCGACCACGTCGATGCGGCCGAAGCGCGAGAGCGTGCGCTCCACCGCTTCCCGGACGGCCTGCTCGTCCCGCACGTCCGCAGGGATGAGGAGCAGGCGGTCGCCGTGCGCCTCGGTCAGTTCGTCCAGGGGGGCGGTGTCGCGGGCGAGTGCCGAGACGACGTCGCCGTTCTCCAGTGCCAGGAGGGTCAGTTCGCGGCCGATGCCGGACGTCGCGCCGGTGATGAGCCAGGTGCGGGGGCTGGTCTGCTGGTTCGGTGTTCCGTTCATGTTGCGACCGTAAGCGGTTAGCTCATAACGAGTCAACCGGGGTGGCGCTCTGCGTTGCCTGTTAGGCGGCTTAGTGCCTCGTCTTGCTGAGGTACGATGGCGTGATGAGCAGTGCTGCAGCCGGATCTGCGAAACCCAGCCCGCGCACCGTCATGCCGGAAGTGGAGACCGTGCTCGCGTTCGTGAACACGCGCGCGGACGGAGGCGGACGGCGAGAACTGTTCGGCGACGGGCACTCGTTCGCGGCGTGGCTCGCGGAGCACGACGAGTTCGGCGGCGAGACCGTGGCGACCGACGCCGATGCCGCGGCCGCACGCGAGCTGCGTGACGCCCTGGTGACCCTGCTGCTCGCGCACTCCGGCGACGAGGAGAGCCAGGGCGAGCCGCTCCGGCGCGCCGAGCAACACCTGCGCCGCGCCGGTGCGCTCTACCCGCTGGCGACGGTGGTCACGGCCGGCGGTGTCGAGCTGGCATCGCCGCAGGCGGGGGTGCCGAGGGTGTTCGGGACCGTACTGGCCGCGGTGACGACGTTCGCGCAGACCGGCGACTGGGGGCGCATCAAGGCGTGCCGCAACCCCCCGTGCCATTTCGGTTTCTTCGACCGCACCCGCAACGGGGCAGGGCTCTACTGCAGTACCGGCTGCGGCTCCCAGGTATCCATGCGCAACTACCGCCGGCGGCAGCGCCAGGAGGACGAGGCGCCGCCCGAGGCGTGAGGCCTCAGCTCCACGGGTGGCCACCCGTTGAAGCCGTGGCCACCCGTGTGAGCTTGCCGGCCCCAAGGTGCGCCGCTCCCAGAGTGGAACGTTGCTCCAAGTTGGCTCGGCGCTCTACGCCGCCTCGACGCTCGTGCACTACATCCTCGGCGCGATCAGCCAGAACGCCCGCGTCGAAGGGGACACTTCGGGCATCGACCCGGGGGTAGACCGCGAGGAGTTCTTCGACGCGGCCTCGCAGGCGTGGCAGGGCCTCGACGCCGAGTCCCACCCGTTCATGCACGCCATCGCGGGCCAGATGAGGGAGCGCGACGACCGCGAGCAGTTCCTCACCGGCATCGCCGTCGTCCTCGACGGCCTCACCCGTCTGCGCTGACCCCGCTCCACCGGGCCAGGCCGCGCCGGGCGGGGTCGAGTCGGGCAGGGCCGGGTCGGGTCGGGCAGCCAACTGGACTTCCCCGAGGGGAGATTGCTCATGCACGACACAGTGATCGTCGGCGCCGGCCCGGTCGGCCTGTTCCTGGCCGGCGAACTGGCCCAGTCCGGCTGCTCGGTCCTGATCATCGAACGGGACCGGGAAACCACCTCGCCGCTGAAGGCACTCCCGCTCGGCCTGCGCGGCCTGCGCGGCCTGAACGCCGGCTCGGCCGAGACGCTCCACCGCCGCGGCCTGCTCGAAGCGATGACGGAGGCCTCCGGCGTCGACGGGAAGGCGGTCGGTGCGGACCCCGACGCGAGTGGACCGCCCGCTCCCCGCAGCGTGTCCCACTTCGCGGGCATGGGCCTGGACGCGGGTGGCATCGACGCGTCCGCTCTGCCGTTCCGGCTGCCCGGCCCGGCGACGGAAGGGTTCATGACGAGCCTGGAAGCCGTCTCGACGGTGCTTGCCGGGCGGGCCGCCTCGCTCGGTGTGGAGATCGTCCGGGGTGTTCCCGTCACCGCCGTGACGCAGGACGACGACGGGGCGACCGTCATCGCCGGTGGACAGGAGTACCGCGGGCGCTGGCTGGTGGGCTGCGACGGCGGGCGCAGCGCGGTGCGCGCGCTCGCGGGCTTCGACTTCGTCGGCACCGACCCGCTGTTCACCGGCTACGCCGCCAAGGTCACCTTCGCCGACCCCGAGCAGCTGCCGCTCGGCTTCAACCTGACGCCGACCGGCATGTACCTGCGCACGCCCTTCGAGGGCCACCTGGGCATGAACGACTTCGACGGCGGCACCTTCGACCGCTCCCGGCCGCTGACCCGCGAGCACCTCCAAGCGGTCCTGTGCCGCGTCTCCGGCACCGACGTGACGCTGACCGACGTCGAGCTGGCCTCCAGCTTCACCGACCGCGCCATGCAGGTCACCGGCTACCGGAGGGGCCGCGTCCTGCTCGCCGGTGACGCCGCGCACATCCACGCACCGCTCGGCGGCCAGGGCCTCAACCTCGGCATCGGCGACGCCGTCAACCTCGGCTGGAAGCTCGCCGCCACCGTCCACGGCACCGCGCCCGAGGGCCTGCTCGACACCTACACCGCCGAGCGGCACCCCGTCGGCGCCGCCGTCCTCGACTGGTCCCGCGCCCAGGTCGCCGCGATGGAGCCGGGCCCCAACGCCCCTGCCCTGCGCAAGCTGCTCCTCGACCTGATGAGCACCCCCGACGGGGTCACCCACGTGCACCGGCAGACCTCGGGACTGTTCCACCGCTACGACCTGGGCAGCGAGCAGCCGCTCGTCGGCCGCAGCGCCCCCGACTTCCGCTTCCGGGACGGCACCCACCTCGGTGAACTGCTGCGCCAGGGCCGGGGCGTGCTCCTGGACTTCAGCCCTGACCGCGCGCTGCAGACCGCGGCCGGGGGCTGGGCGGGCCGGATCCGCTACGCGGCCGGACCGGTACGCGACGACCTGGGCTTCACCGCCCTGCTCGTCCGGCCGGACGGCATCGTGGCGTGGGCGGACGACCACGCCGACCAGGAAGCCTTCCGGCACGCCGCGACCCGCTGGCTCGGCCAGCCGCAGAGCCAGGCCGTTTCTTTCCGATCATCGGATCGTTGGTCTGGTCGTGCCGTTGACTGACGCGCAGCGGGCGCGGACAGAGCCGTTGTTGCCGGACCGGACGCCGAAGCGGGGTGGGCGGTGGCGCGACCATCGGCACGTGATCGATGCGATTGCGTGGAGGTTCCGGATCGGTGACGCGCCCGCGTTCGAGCACGTCATGGCAGCCCTGCCCGTGCCCAGACCAGTCGGCAGGCCGCGCACCCGGCCCTCCGTGGTCCGGGCCGACCGGGCCCTACTCGTCCCGGGCGACCCGAGACCACCTGCGATGGCGTGGAATCCAGGCGGTGATCCCGCAGCCCGCCGACCAGATCGCCAACCGCAACGCAAGGGCAGCAACGGAGGCCGCCCGCCCGCCTCCTACCACCGGGCCTACAAGCAGCGCAACACCGTCGGGCGCTGCATCAATCGGCTCAAGAACTGGCGCGGCCTGGCCACTCGCTACGAGAAGACCGCCACCGTCTTCCAGGCGGGACTCCACATTGCGGGCATCTCCATCTGGTCTGCTCGCTGATCCGAGAGGAGCCGGGTGAGGAGCGTCAGTTCCATGGCTCCCGGTAGGGGTTTTCGCCCAGCAGCTTCGCCGCAGCCACGCAAAGGTCTTCGCCGAAGAGCTGGTTACTGCCCCATTCGGAGCCCCATAGGTCGGACGCGGCCTGGGCAACGGCGCGCCATGAGTAGTCCTCATCGCATCGCCAGGTGCGGATCTGGGCAGCCATCTCCGGCGTGATCGTCGCCGGGTCAACGGTGTCATGTGTCACCTCGGCGACCCTAGGGACGTTGCGAGGAAGATGGCCACCGGATTTCGCCTTCGCCCGCCCGGCGAACAGCCCCAGGTCTTCGCCCGCAGGCGACAACGTGGGGGCACTCCCAGCGCCGGGAGATGGGAGTGCCATCTGGTGAACCCTCAAGATCCGCAAGAGAGGCCCTAGCGGGAGCGGGCGGCGGCGGGGGTGAGGTGGCGGGCCAGGGTGTCGATGGCGGTCGCCACCTCGTGGAACAGCTGGGGGTCGGGGGCGGTGCCGTCGGGGGTGGTGAGGGCCGCGGTGAGGGCGTCGTCGATGGTGGTGGCGCGGACCTCCGCGACTCGGGCGGACGGGTGCGCGGCCGGGTGGACGAGCCGGCGGCGGCGGTCGGCCGGGTCGGGTTCGGTGGTGACGGAGCCCGTCTCGACCAGGCGGGCGACGGCGGTGGAGACCTGACTCTGCGGCAGGCCGGTGCGGGCGGTGATCTCCCCGACGGTCGTCCCGGGATGCGCGACGACGTCGCCCAGGGTGACCAGGACCGAGCGGACCGAGCCGCGCGCGCCCGTCTCCGACGGGTCCGACTGAGCCGGCTGCTCCGACCGGTCCGGTCGGGGCATCGCCTGTTCGCCGATCTTCATGAGGGTGCGGCCCAGCAGGAACAGCTCTACTCCGTTCATGCCCGCAAGAGTACATCGACGTATCGAAGCAGATGTATTGAGTGAGATGTATCTATCTTGATGCATCTGTTTCGATGCGATACGGTCGCAGTGCCGGGCGGGAAACGCCGCCGGCAAACCGACCGAGGGGGAACACGCCATGACCACCGAGCCGACCGCACCTGCCGCCGCCCGCACGCTCGCCGTCCCGGGTGCCACGCTCCACTACCAGGTCGAGGGCCGCGGGCCGGTGCTGCTGCTCGCGCAGAGCGGAGAGGGCGACGCGGACCGCACCGTCGACCTCGTCCCGCACCTGGCCGACACCTTCACCGTGGTCACCTACGACCGCAGGGGCCTGTCCCGCAGCGTCCTCGACGACCCGGCCGCCCCCGTCACCATGGCCGACCACGCCGACGACGTCGCCCGGCTGCTCGCCGAGGTCACCGACGAGCCGGCCCTGATGGCCGGGTTCAGCATGGGCGCCGCGATCGGCCTCCAGGTCGCCGCCCGCCACCCGGGCGCACTGGACACCCTCATCGCCCACGAGCCCGTCGCACCGAACCTGCTGCCGGCCGGCGAACGGGCCGAACACACCGGAGAACTGCTGCACATCCAGAAGGTCCACGCCGAGGGCGGCATGGCGGCCGCCTTCCCGGCGATCGCCCGCCACCTCGGGATCGACCCGGCCCACGACCCGGCCGAGGACGGCCTCACCCCGCAGCCCATGACGCCCCGCCGGCTGGCCAACTTCGGGTTCTTCATCGCCACGGAGTTCACCGCCGTCACCACGGACGGCTTCGGACCGGCGGAGATCGCCCGCACCGCGGCGACCGCCGGCGCCACCCGGATCGTCCCGGCGACCGGCGAGACGACCCGGCCGACGGTGCACACCTACCGCTGCGCGCTGGCGCTGGCCGAGCTGCTGGGCACGGAGCCGGTGGTCCTCCCCGGCGGCCACAACGGGAACACCGCCTTCCCGCGGGCCACCGCGCGAACGCTGAAGGCCGTCCTCGGCGTTGACCGCCACCGCCCCTGACAGCACCGCCGCCCCTGACAGCACAGCCGCTCCTGACAGCACCGCAGCCGCCCCCTGACAGCACCCCGACGCGGAGGTTAGGGTGCGGAGCATGCCGCTCGTCGAAGTGACCTACGCGCCCACGGTGCCCGAGACCCTCCTGCGCGAGCTGGGCTCCGTGCTGCCGCACCTGGTCTCCCTGGCCGTGGAGTGCCCCGAGGAGCCGTACGACGGCGATCTGCAGCCCGGGGACGTCGAGATCCGCTTCCGGGCGCTGAGCCCGCTGGACCGCAGCGGCCTGCCGGTGGTGATCGAGATCAAGTCGAAGTGGACCGCGGACAGGGAAGCCGACCGCCAGGAGCGCGTGGACACGCTCCACGCGCAACTGCGCGCCGCGACCGGACTCGTCGACTTCGGCGTCTACCTGTCGATGCCGACCGCCGCCTGGTCCCAGGGGGACTGACCGCCCGGCCCCGGCTCGGCCGGCGGCCGGCGGCCGGCGGCCCGGGACGGCCCGGGTGACTTGTCGGTGGCGGTTCGTAGGATGCCCGCATGAACGTCGACGATCTTGTGTGGCAGGCGCGCAACCACGGCGGCGTCTCGCCGCGGATGGTGCAGACCTTCCTCGACCTGGGGCAGTCGGACCTGCTGATCCGGGCGGCGCAGGAGCGTGGTGACTGGAACTGCGCGCAGGCGGCGGCGCGGGAGCTGTGCGCCGCCGCGGAGTTCGAGCGGGCGCTGGCACTGTTGGAGCCGTTCACGGACGTCGGCTGGCGGGCCGCCGAGTCGGCCACCGCCGAGATCATGATCCGGCAGGGCCGGGGCGACGAGGCGCTCGCGATGGTGCGCCCGGACGCGGCCGAGCCGGGAGACGGCCACGTCTGCGCGCGCTACGCGGAGTTGCTGGTCAAGGCCGGGCGGGCCGACGAGGCCATCGACGTGCTCACGCCCCATCTCGGGGAGTACTGGCTTCGGACGCGCCTGGTCGACCTGACCGAGGAACAGGGCCGTGACGGACGGGTCCTGGAGGTCCTCACGCAGGTGGCGGAGTGCATGGAGCGTTCGGCGGACGCGGCGTGTGGGAACTGCGGTCGGTCGTGCCCGGCCGACGGGACGGACCGGTGGCACGTGCTGATCATGATCGCCCGGGTTCTGGAACGCTCGGGCCGAGCGGAGGAGGCCGTCGAAGTCCTGCGCACCGAGACGGCCTCGGGCCGACGCCACCCCGTCAACTTCCCCGAGTACTACGCGAACCTCCTCGCCCGGCAGGGCCTGATCGAGGAGCTGGGATCCCTCGCCGCCACCGAGCCCTACGCCGCCTTCGCCGTGTACGCGAAGGCCCTGGAGGACGCGGGGAGGGCACCCGAGGCCGAGGCCCTGCTGCGCGGACGCATCGAGGCCCACGACCACTCGAAGGACCGCGCCGCGCTGATGGGCCTCCTCGTCCGCCGCGGAAGGATCGACGAAGCCGTCGAGACCGGCCGGCCCACGTACGACTACTACGACTGCGGGAACCTCCTCCACTGGGCGCTGGACCTGCTCGTCGACGACGGCCGCCCCGGCCGCGCGCTCGACCTCCTGGACGGGCTCACCGGTGCGTGGGCCGAGGGACACCCGGACCAGGTGCTCGGCCTGCGGCTGTGGCTGCTGGGCGAGGCGGGCCGCTGCGCGGAGGGCATCGCGGAGGCCGCCGCCCTCAACGAGCGGGAGCCCGGCGAGTGGGACACCGAGCTGGCGCGGCTGCTGGAGCGGGACGGCCGGCCGGAGGAAGCCCTCACGCTCCTCCGCTCCTCCACCCACTACCTGGCCGACCTCGACCTGGCCGAGATGCTGATCAGACAGGGCCGCCCCGCCGAAGCCCTGGCCTCCATACCCACGATCGCCGAAGACCGGGAAGCGGCCGAGCGGCGGAAGCGGGAGGCGGCCGAGCAGCGCGAGCAGGAGGACCCCTGGGCCGAGGTGGGCGAGCCCACCCAGAAGCCCCCGTTCTGACGGGCGCCGCACTCCGACGCCGGGAAACGCACCGAGCAGCAGGGACGGGCCCGTTCGTCAGCGGAAGGTGTCAGGACGGAGCGATTCGATCCAGGACGCGAAGTCCGCGGACTCGACGCCGAAGTCCCGGGCCGACTCTCACCGCCCCGGCGTGGGGCCTGCGGTGTCGGACGGCGTGGCTACCCTGCCGGGCATGGGATACACCACGGAGTTCACCGGTCGGATCGCGGTGGAACCGCCGCTCAACGAGCAGGAGATCGGCTACCTGCGGAGGTTCGCCGGCACCAGGCGCATGGACCGTGACAACGGTCCCTACTTCGTCGACGGCACCGGCTACGCGGGACAGGGCCATGATGCGGACATCCGCGAGTTCAACACGCCCCCGGCGGGCCAGCCCGGCCTGTGGTGCAGTTGGGAACCGACCGATGACGGGGCCGCAATCGAATGGAACCGGCAGGAGAAGTTCTACGCCTCCGCCGAGTGGATGCGCTACCTGGTCGACCACTTCCTGAAGCCCGGCGCCCATGCCCAAGGCGAGCCCGGGTTCGAGGAGTTCACCTTCGACCACGTGCTCGACGGGGTGATCGACGCGCAGGGCGAGGAGGCCTGGGACACCTGGCAGCTGATGGTGCGTGACAACGAGGTGACCGTGTCCGGGCCCGTGGAACCCGAGACGGCGTGGCTCTGCGGGGGCTGCCTTGAGGCGATCGCCGCTGAGGACACCGTCTGCTGCCCGGGTTCGGAGGCGGTGCCGGCGGACGTCGAGTAGTGGCCTCCCACGCGGGCGCACCCGGCCGGCAGCCTCGTGCGGCCGCAGTCGCACGAGGCTGCCGGGGTGGTGCGGTGGCGCCGCGCCTCAGCGGAACGCGGCGATGTTGCGGGCGACCCAGTCGTCGAAGGGGCGCGGGGCGCGGCCGAGGACTCGTTCCGCGTCCGGGCTGATCCGCAGTTCGGCCGGGTTCGGGGCGGAGATGATGTCCAGGGTGTCGTCGGCGAGTTCCGCCGGTACGTGCCGGGTCATCATGGCCTTGGCCTCGCCGCGGGTGAGTTCGTGGAACCGTACGGGGGAGCCGAGTGCGGCGGCGATCGCCTCCGCCTGCTGACGCGGCGTGATCACCTTCGGCCCGGTCAGCTCGTACACCCCGCCGGTGTGTCGCTCGTCCAGCAGGCTGGCCGCCGCGACCGCGGCGATGTCCGCCGGGTCGATGACCGGCACCCCGACGTCGCCGAAGGGCGCGGCGACCGTCCCCTGCGTGCGGACGGACTCCGCCCAGGCCAGGGCGTTGGAGGCGAAGCCGCCCGGTCGCAGGACGGTCCAGTCCGGGCCGGAGTCCCGCAGCGCGTCCTCCACCGCGCGCATCGCGACCCGCGACGGGCCGAGCGGCCTGGTCGCCACGCCCTGTGAGGACAGCAGGACGATCCGGCGGACCCCGCGGGCCGCGGCCAGGGCGATGATGTCGGCCGGCCTGGCTCCGGGGGCGTGCAGGTCGCCGGACAGCAGCAGGAACAGCGCCCGCGCCCCGTCCAATGCGGGTGTCATGCTCGTCGGGTCGGCCAGGTCGGCCGCCACGTGCCGGACGCCGTCCGGCATCGGCACCGCGTGCCGCGACACTGCCGTCACCTGCTCGCCGGCCTCGGCCAGGGCCTGCGTCAGAGGCCGGCCCACGTTTCCGGTAGCCCCGGTCACCACGATCATGTTCAGCTCCTCGTCGGTTGTGTGCTGAGGCAGCTGACGCTAGGAGTCGGGCTTACTTTTCGTAAGAACGTACCGAAAGGTAAGCTCCGAACATGAGGGAAGGTGCGCAGCTGAAGCAGGCCGGGGCGGGCGAGCGGTATGAGGTGTTTCACACCGACTGCCCCGCGCGCGGCATGGTCGACCACGTGACCAGCAAGTGGGGGGTGTGGGTGCTGATCTCCCTGCGGAGCAACGACCTTCGGTTCCACGAACTGCGCGACGGCATCCGGGGCATCAGCGAGAAGATGCTCACCCAGACCCTGCGCGCGCTGGTCCAGGACGGCCTGCTCCGGCGGGAGGTGGAGCCGACCACGCCGCCCCAGGTCACCTACGGGCTGTCCGAGTTCGGCCGGGACGTCAGCGAGCCGCTGACGGACCTGCTCGACCGGATCACGCAGCGCCTGCCACCGGGCAGCCCGGGGTAGTGCGGTCCTGGCAGGAGGTCCGGGCCGGCCCGCCGGGCGATCCGCGGTGGCAGGTTCGCCGAAGATCCCTGGAACGGCCGATGCCGGGCGACGGTGCCGCCTGTGATGCTGGTCCTGGCGGCGTGGGCCTTCGGAACGGCCCCGCCCGTGCCACGGAAGCGAGGGCGATGGCCCGATGAGCACGATGAGCCCGATGAGCACGATGCGCGCGGTACGCGCCCACCGGCGCGGCGGCCCCGAGCAGCTGGTCCACGAGAGCGCGCCGCGTCCCGAACCGGGGGACGGTGAGGTCGTCGTCGCGGTCCGGGCCGCCTCGGTCACCGCGGGCGAGCTCACCTGGGACGCCACCTGGACCGACAGCTTCGACGGTTCCGGGCGGGACCGGACGCCCGTCATCCCCGCGCACGAGGTGTCCGGCGTCGTGGTCGAGCACGGAACCGGTGTCACGGCCCCGGCCCTGGGCGCCGAGGTGTACGGACTCATCCCGTTCCTGCAGGACGGGGCCGCCGCCGAGTTCGTCGCCGTGCCGGCCCGGATCCTCGCCGCCAAACCGGCCCGCCTGGACCACCGCAGCGCGGCCGCCGTCCCCCTGGCGGCGCTCACGGCCTGGCAGGCGCTGGTCGACCACGCCCACCTGGAGCCGGGCCGGCACGTCCTCGTCCACGGCGGCGCCGGAGGCGTCGGCTCCTTCGCCGTCCAGATCGCGGCCGCCCTGGGCGCCCGGGTCACCGCGACCGCCTCGGCCCGCGACGCCGACTTCGTGGCCGGCCTCGGCGCCCGCAACGTCATCGACTACCGGGACGGCCGGTTCGAGGACCACGTGGCCGACGTGGACGTCGTCCTCGACACGGTGGGCGGCGACACCCAGACCCGGTCCTGGGCCGTGCTGCGCCCCGGTGGTGTCCTGGTCGGCATCGTCGAACCGCCCGACCCCGGCGCGGCCCGGGACCCTGCCACGCACGGTGTGTTCTTCGTCGTCGAGCCCGACCGCGACGGGCTCGACTCCATCAGCGAGTTGATCACGAGCGGACGGCTGCGCCCCCAGGTCGACCGGGTCGTTCCCCTCGCGCAGACCCGCGCCGCGTACGAGGCGCTGGAGAAGGAACACCGGCGCGGCAAGGTCGTCATCGAGGTCGCGGACGGCTAGCCGACCGCAGCTCCGGGGCGCCCGCCGGGGCGCCGGGCGCCGGATGGTGAGGCCCTCGGGCGGCCGGAGTCCGTGGGCGGCCCGGCCGCCGGCCGCGGTGGCCGGCGGCGGGAGTGTCGCGGGGGCGGGATCCGTGCTGTGCTGGAAGGGTCCGAGGGAGTGCGTCATGCGTACGATTCAGCGGCCGATCACCAACGACCATCCGTTGCGGCCGGGGGTGCTGCTGCCGGCCCGGGAGCTCGCCGTCGCCTGGTCACTCATCGTCCTCATCGCCGTCCTGGCCTGGGTGCTCACCGTGGGCCAGGCCCTGGACATGGGCATCGGGCCCGGCACGATGGGGATGGCGCTGCCGCTGTTCCTGGTGCTGTGGCTGGCGATGATGGCCGCGATGATGCTGCCCTCCGTCGCACCCGTCGCGGTGACCTGGGCCAAGGGGATCGCCCGGCAGTCCAGCGGCGCCACCAGGGCGCTCCGCACCACCGAGTTCATCGCCGGCTATCTGATCGCCTGGACGGTGTTCGGCCTGGTCGCCTACGGTGCGCTCGCCGTCACCGGCGACCTGGTCGACCGGGATCCGGACGCGGGGAAGTGGATCGGCGCGGCCGCCTTCGCCCTGGCCGGCCTGTACCAGCTGGGTCCGCTCAAGAACGTCTGCCTGCGGCACTGCCGCAGTCCGATCGGCCAGCTGTTGCACTACGCCTCGTACCGGCCGCGGATGCGCGACCTGCGGGTGGGGCTGCACCACGGCGCGTACTGCGTCGGCTGCTGCTGGGCGCTGATGATCGCGCTGATCCCGCTGGGCGTCATGAACATCGCGGCGATGGCGGGACTGGCGGTGCTGATCTTCCTGGAGAAGCTCTGGTACCGGGGGCCGCAGCTCGCCCGGGTGGCCGGCGTCGTCTTCCTGGGGATGGCTGTGCTGGCGCCCTTCCAGGACTGGCTGCTGCCCGGTCTGCAGCCGTCGATGATGTAGTCGGCCACTGCTGCCGCCGCTGCTGCTGCCGTGCTGCTGCCGCCGCCGCTGGGGTCGGGCCGGGCGAGGAGGTCGGGACGTTCACTTGTGCGTCGGGGGCGTGCCGTCCTGCATGAAGGTCACGGTGGTGACCTCGTCGGTGTTCCTGGTGTCCAGGAAGAGCTGGTACAGGTCCACGCCCTGGTAGGTGCCGTTGATGATCTCGACGAGCGCCAGGTGGAGGTGCGCCGCGGTCGAGGTGACCTTGTAGACCGTGCCCAGGTAGTCGCCTCTGCTGATCGAGGATCCGACCGCCAGATCGGACGGAACAGCGGTGAGGTGGGTGTAGAAGCCGCCCATCAGATCGTTCGGTGCCCGCATGAACAGCTCGGCACCGTACACCTTCGGCGTGTCCTGGGCAGGGTCGTGCGGCTTGTACTTGGTGATGTGAGCGTCGAAGGCGGCGTAGACGTCCGTTCCGCCGGGCGCGGCCAGGTCCATGCCGAACTGGATGTACCAGTGCGGCGGTTGGTGGTCGCCCGTGTTGGGGCCACCGAGGCCGCCGGTGCAGCCCGAGGGGAACGGATTGGACATGTCGATGTCGAACGCGGGCATGGAACTGTTCCTCTCGCCTGTACGGCCCGGGGCACCTGTACGGTCCGGGGCACCTGTACGGTCCGGGCGGGCACGGAACCGTCGGTCCCGACGGGAGGACGGGCCCCGATTCAGTGGGCGCCGTGGCGCGGTCCGCTGTGTTCGAGCTGCCGCTTGCGCCGGCGGGTGGCCTTCCGGTCCGTGTGGTCGGGGTGGGACGGGTCCAGGCAGGTGGCCGAGTCGAGGTCGACCTGCTGGAGGTGCTTGGGCGTTGCGGAGTCGGTCCAGTTGAGGTTGACGGATCCGCTGAGACTCATCCGGTACTGCCAGACGAGTGCGCCGGCGAAGCCGGAGTCGGTCGGGTCGGGAGGGTTCTCGGTGGCGAGGTCGATCTGGCTCGGCCCGGCGTCGACGGGGTGGAAGACCCAGACCGGGATGGTGCCCACCTCGGCGGTGATCTGAGCGGCGGTCTGGGAGAACGAGCAGTACACGCCGGGGTTGTAACTGGTTTCTGCGGTAACGGAGTTGGCCCAGGCGGCGACATAGGCGAGGTGGTCCGGGGTGAGCCGTCCCCCGATCTCGACGTCGAGGTAGACGACCGCGCCGGGAGCCAGGCCGGCAGTCTGGCCGAGGCTTTCGGTGGTCTGCGCGTCCACTGTGCCCTGGGCCGCCGTGAGCACGTGGGATCCCGGGCCGCCCGGGGCCTGCTGGCCGACGAAGACGGGAGCCAGGCCCCAGCCCATGCCGGTCAGGGTGGATACGGCCGACATCCACGAGGTGTTGGGGTGACTCGGGGCCGGGGCGAGGTAGGCGGCGGCGAAGGCCAGCGGGGTGTTGTCCCAGAGGGACTGCATGACGGCGTCGCCCGGGTAGTCGGATCGATCGAATCCGAGATGCATGATCAACAACTCGATTGCAAGGAGTGATTCGGCGGGATGCGCGGACCGGTCGCAACGGCGATCGGTCGCAACCGCAGTGCCGACCGGCGCGGAACCCCGTCGGCCGGCTACCGCGTGAGAGCGGACTGCCCGGCCGTGGCGCGGGCTCCACCCGTCCCGTTCCTGGAGGCCCGGGTGCACACAGGGACCCGAGGCCGACTCGATTCTAGTCGCATTCGCCCGCAAAGTCGCTCCCCCGCCTGACGGTTCGACACGCAACCATGCAGCCGACGAAGGTGATTTCACAGAGCGTCACGACTGACCGGCGCGCAGGACGGCCGGGCTTCCGGTCGACGGGCGGAGCGGTGGCCGCTCGCATCGCCACGGGCGCGTCGGGCGGGGAGACTGGCCGGAGGGGGATGCCAGGGAAGTACCCGCAAGGACGGGAGATGGTCATGCGAAAGAGTTCACTCGCCGTGCTGTCGCTCGCGGCGGCCGGTGCGCTGGCGGCCGGGGTGTGCGCGGCGCCGGCACAGGCGCAGACACCGCCACCGGTCGTCAGCGTGCAGAGCCCGGGCACGTCACCGTCGGTGAACGCGGCACTGGCGCTCAAGGCCGTCCAACGGCTGTTCCCGGAGGTCACCCGGGTCGTCAGCATCGGTCCGGACAGCACCGCCGTCGGTCGGCCCACGGCCACCATCGCCGTCGTGCTCGCCGACCCGACCGGAACCAAGAAGGTCACGCTCTCCGTCGACGTCTACGACAGCTCCTCCGCCGCAGCGGCCGCCTTCCGGCAGGCCGCCCGGGCAAGCCGCGCCGTCCCAGGCTTCACCCCGCTGACCACGCCACGCCTCGGCACGGCGACCACCGGCGGCACGGTCACCATGGGAGGCGAGACGCACATCGGCATCGGCGTCCTGGACGGGAACCACCTCGTCGGGGCGACCATCGCCGGCTTCGACGCCACACCGGCCAACACCGCCCGCCTCGTCGCCCTCGTCCGCGTCCAACTCGCCGCGGTCGACGCAGCCCTGGGCGCCGCCACGTCGGCCGCACGGTAGCCGACCCGAGGGGCCGCGGGCCCGCCCAGGGGCAATCCCGGCCGGGGGCAACCCGCCCGGGGACAACCCCGCCCAGGGCGCCCGCGTGCCCCTTCAGGCTGCCTGAGGGAGCGTCAGATCCAGGCCCGACGCTGAAGGCAGGGAATCAGCTGCCGGGCGGGGCCCGGACTCCGCCGTCATACCGCAGTGCTACAGGAGGACTTGGCACCCCGGTATGACGGTTTCCGTTCCTCCTCGCCCGTACCGTCGCCCGTGGTGAAAGCGACGACGGAACCCCACGAGGAGGAACGGCGATGAACAGGCGAGGACGGGTCGTGGCGGCGGTGCTGCTGGCGGCGACGGTGACACTGGGCGCGGCCGGCGCACCGGGCGCGGTGGCGGCATCGGGCCGGGGCACCGAGCAGCAGGCCGGGGCCCGGCTGCCGCAGCCGACCGGGCCGTACCCGGTCGGCACGACGTCCCTCCAGCTCACGGACGACACCCGGGACGATCCCTGGAAGCCCGGGCAGCACCGCACACTGATGATCAGCTTCTGGTACCCGACCACCCGGCCCGCCACCGGCGACGACCGCGCGCCGTACATGGCCCCCGCAGCCGCCGACCACTTCGGCAGCGCCGGGAGCGTCGCCCAGAGCGACTACGGCTTCGAACCCGGCCGCACCGACTGGGCGGGCATCCGCACCCACGCCCGCGCCGACGCGCCCGCCCTCCCCGGCGGCAAACGGCCCGTCGTGCTCTACTCGGCGGGCTTCGGCGACCCGCGCACCTGGGGCACCGGCCTGGTGGAGGACCTCGCCTCGCGCGGCTACGTCGTCGTCACCGTCGACCACACCTACGACGCCTCCGAGGTCGCCTTCCCCGACGGGGACCTCGCCACCTCCGTCCTCCCCGCGCTGATGGCCCAGCCCGGCCTCGACATCGGCGCCCTCCTGCGCAAGACGCTGCAGACCAGGGTCGACGACACCCGCTTCGTCCTGGACCGGCTCGCCGGGCTGCGCCACGACAAGCAGCTGCCGGCCGGCCTCGCCGCAAGCCTCGACCTCGACCGGATCGGCATGGTCGGCCACTCCGGAGGCGGCTCCACGGCCCTCCAGACCATGCACGACGATCCGCGCCTCAAGGTCGGCGTCAACCTCGACGGCCAGCTGCACTTCCCCGGCCCGGACGGCACCGGAGTCCACCTGCCCACCGTCGCCGAGGACGGCCTGACCCGCCCCTTCCTGCTCATGGGCACCCAGAACCCCGACTCCGGCAGCTACCACCAGCAGCCCGGCTGGGACGCCCTGTGGCAGCACAGCACCGGCTGGCACGCCGATGTCACCCTCACCGGCTCCCGCCACAGCTCCTACACCGACGCGCAGTCCCTGCTGCCCCAGCTCGCCCGCCAGGGCGCGATCAGCGGGGAGAAGCTGACCGAGGACGTCGGCGACGTCCGCCCGGACCGCGCGGTGCTCGCCACCCGCTCGTACGTCGCGTCGTTCTTCGACCACTGGCTGCGCGGCCAGGACGACCACCTCCTGGACGGCCCGTCGCCGCGCTTCCCCGAAATGGTCTACGAGCGGTAGTGCGCACGGGGAGACGCGCGTGACGGCCCTCGGCCCGGTCGTTTCCGACCGGCCCGAGGGCTGGCGGGCGGCCGCGACGGGGGTGCGGCCGCCCGCCGCGCGGACACCGCCGTGCCCGTGCGCCCGGTGGTGGACAGGCAGAACCAAGGGCACTGAGAACCGCTGAAGGCTCCTCCGGTCGTACCGGGGGAGCCTTCACCGTTCACCCCGTCATGGCGGCGCGGACGCCGGCGCCGGGGCGCCGGAGCTGCCGGGTCGACGGTCCGGCGTGCGGTCAGTGGCCCAGCACGCCGCGGATCCAGCCGTCCACCGTGCCGGTCAGGTCGTGTTGGCCGGCTGCGTGGTCCAACAGGAACGTGCGCACCGAGTCGCCGTTGTGGAACATGCCGCGCTTGTCGAACTCCAGCACCACCTCGACCCGGTGCGGGTCGGTGACGAAGGACAGCTCGATCTCGTTGCAGCGCCGGGCGAACTGCGCCGCCGCCTTGTACTCGATCTCCTGGTAGAACGGCAGCGTCTGGCCCGTGCCGTGGATCCGCCCGGCCTCCAGATCGGCCCGGTGGAAGTGGAAGCCGAGCGCCGCCAGCGCCTCAAGTACCCGTTGCTGCACCGGCAGTGGCTCCACGGCGAGCGGGTCGGTGTCCCCCCGGTCCAGCTGGCCCGCGATGTCCACGTCGGTGCGGACCCCGAGCACCATGCCCGCCAGGTGGTGGCCCCCGATCGCCGTCAGCGGCGTCTCCCACGGCACGGGGAAGGCGAACGGGACGGCGCGCCGCTCCCCGGCGGCCAGCCGCATCGGGCCGCAGACGGGCACCCGGGCGAACTCCCTGACGGTGTGGCTCTCGCCGTCCTCGTGCTCGACCTCGACCCGGGCGGCCAGGCACAGCGTGATGCCGTTGATCTCGGCGTCGCGGTCGCCGCCGACCAGGTCGACCTGACCGTGCACGGTGCCGCCGGGCCGGACGGTCGGCGTGGACAGCACTGTGTCGACGGTGGGTCCACCGACGCCGAGGGCGCCGAGAAGCCGCTTGAACACCATCCGGGGTACTCCTGACAGGGTCGGGGACGCGAGCGCACCGATCGTACTTTGCCTGCGCTTTGCCTCCGGCGGGCGGTCCCCGCCCCGGCGTCTCTCGCCGGCCCACCACCCCGAACCCGCCTAAGCACAGATATTTGCTTCCGGGGCGGCAGGGGTCTACAGTCCTCTTCGCAAGCACAGATCTGTGCTTGCGAGTGAAGGGGAGTGTGTGTGATGAAGCAGCTGCTGTTCCCGAACAACATCCAGTTCTGGTACGAGACCCTGCGCTCGATGAGCCACATCGCCTACGGCGGCGCGGACTTCGGCGAGGTCGTCTCCACCGCCGAGCGCATCACCGAGGGCGACTACGGAAGCTGGTACACCGAGTGGCTGGCCACCGCCGACCGGGTCTCCCGCGACGCCGGGAAGGCACTGGCGGCCGGTCACACGGTCAGCGCCCGGGACGCCTTCCTGCGGGCCTCGAACTACTACCGCTCGGCCGAGTTCTTCCTCCACGGCCACCCCTGCGACCCCCGCCACGACCACGCCTACGAGCGCAGCGTGGCCTGCTTCCGGTCGGCGGCCGCACTGTTCACCCCGGTCATCGAGCCGGTCGAGATCCCGTACGAGGACACCACCCTGCCGGGCTACCTCTACCGCGCCGACGACTCCGGTACACCGCGCCCCACGCTCATCATGCACAACGGCTTCGACGGCACCGCCGAGGAACTCCACTTCTTCGGCGCGCTGGCCGGCGTCGAGCGCGGCTACACCGTGCTGGTCTTCGACGGCCCCGGAATGCCCGGGCCGCGCCACCGCGAGGGCCTGGTCTTCCGCCCCGACTGGGAGAACGTCATCACCCCCGTCGTGGACTTCGCCCGGACCCTCCCCGAGGTCGACGACAGCCGCATCGCGCTCCTGGGGATCAGCATGGGCGGCGTCCTCGCCCCCAGGGCCGCGGCGTTCGAGCACCGCCTGGCCGCGCTGGTCGCCGTCGACGGCCTCTACGACCTCGGCCAGACCTCCGTGCGCAACATCCCCGGCACCCGTGAGGACGCCGAGCAGCTCCTGCGCGCCCGGTCCGCCCCCGAACTCGACGCCGCCCTCGACCGGATCATGGCCACGGACCCGATCGCCCGCTGGGCGATCAACCACGGCATGTACGTCATGGGCGTCGACACCCCGCGGGCCTTCAACGCCTCCTACCTCGACTACAGCCTCGCCGGCGGCATCGCCGAACAGATCCGCTGCCCCACCCTGGTCTGCGATGCCGAGGACGACATGTTCTTCAAGGGCCAGCCCGAGCAGCTCTACGACCACCTCACCTGCCCCAAGGACCTGATGGTGTTCACCGCCGAGGAAGGCGCCGGCGCCCACTGCCACCCCGGCGCCATGCGCCTGACCCAGGCCCGCATCTACGACTGGCTCGACGACACCCTCAAGACCAACGCCTGACGAGCCGACGCCCGGAAGCTCCGAGGGGCCGACGCCCGGAACGGCCGAAGCCCCGAAGAGCCGACGGCCGGACGACCCGATGACCGGACGACCCGGCAGAGCGACGGGGCCCTGCCCGCGGGCCGTCCGTCGACCGTGAGCACAGCGACCGTGAGAGCACAGGGAGACACAGTGCGCCTGATCGTCGGAATGACAGGAGCGACCGGAGCCGTCCTGGGGGTCCGGCTCCTCCAGGAACTGCGCCGGCATCCCGATGTGGAGACCCACCTGGTGCTGACGCGCTGGGCGCGGGCCACCGTCGAGCTGGAGACCGGGATGAGCACCCGCGACGTCTCGGCGCTGGCCGACACCGTCCATTCTCCCGACGACCAGGGGGCGTCCATCGCCTCCGGCTCGTTCCCCGCCGACGGGATGGTGATCGTCCCGTGCAGCATGAAGACGCTCGCCGGGATACGCACCGGCTACGCCGACGGTCTGGTGGCCCGTGCCGCGGACGTCACGCTCAAGGAGCGCCGGAAGCTGGTGCTCGTCCCCCGCGAGACCCCGCTGAGCGAGATCCACCTGGACAACATGCTCGCCCTCGCCCGCATGGGCGCCGCCATCGTGCCGCCCATGCCCGCGTTCTACAACCATCCGGCCACCGTGGACGACGTCGTCGACCACATCGTGGCGAGGATCTGCGACCAGTTCGGCATCGACTCCACACGGGCCCGGCGCTGGGAAGGCATGCGTGCCGCTGCCACCACGCGTCCGACGGCCCTCCGGATCAACCAGTGAAGGAACCGAACCCGTGAACCACCGCAAGGACCTCCGTGAGCACATCGCCGCACTCGAAGCCCTCGGCGACCTCAAACGCGTGAAGCGCGAGGTGAGTTGGGACCTGGAAGCCGCGGCGATCACCCGCCTCTCCTACGAGCGCACCGCTCCCGCGCCGTTCTTCGAGAACGTCGGCGGGGCGGAGCCCGGCTTCCGTCTGATGGGCGCGCCCGCCTCGCTGAGCTCCGTCCCCGGCAAACCGCTCGCCCGTGTCGCGCTCTCCCTGGGGCTCCCCACGGACCTGACGGCCGCGCAGCTCGTGGACACGCTGGCGGCGACCCGCGACATGCCCCCGGTGCCGACCCGGCGCGTGCCCCGCGCCGAGGCCCCCTGCAAGCAGAACGTCCTCCTCGGCGAGGACGCGACGCTGGACCGCTTCCCGGTGCCCCGCGTCCACGAGCAGGACGGAGGCCGGTACCTCAACACCTGGGGCATCATCGTCGCGCGCACCCCGGACGGCTCGTGGACCAACTGGTCGATCGCCCGCATCATGATGATCGACGGCACCCACATGACCGGCCTGGTCATACCGCCCCAGCACATCGGTCTCATCTGGCAGGAATGGGTGAAGATCGGCAAGCCCATGCCCTACGCACTCGTCCAGGGCGGCGATCCGGCGATCCCCTTCGTCGGCGGCATCCCGCTCCCCGACGGTGTCGACGAAGCCGGTTTCATCGGCGCGCTGCGTGGCGAGCCCGTCGAGGTGGTGAGGTGCGAGCTGTCGGACCTCGAAGTACCGGCCGGTGCGGAGATCGTCATCGAGGGCCATCTGTCCGTGGAACGCTCCGCCGTCGAGGGCCCGTTCGGGGAGTTCGCCGGATACGTCCCCGACGAGGTCTCCCACCAGCCCGTCTACACCGTCGAGTGCATCACCCACCGCGATGACCCGATCTGGCCGATCGTCGCCGAAGGGCGCCCGGTGGACGAGTTCCACACCGTCACCGGAATCGGCATCGCCGCCGACGTCCTGCACGACCTGCGCGCCGCCGGCCTGCCGATCACCACGGCCTGGTCACCCCTGCGCGCGGCCTCCCACTGGCTGGTGCTCACCGTCCCTGCGAACTGGCGCGAACTGCTCCCGGACACCGACTCCCGGGAGTTCGTCCACCGCATCGGCGACGCCATGGACACGGTGACCCGGACCGGGAGACTGCACGCCCGGGTCTTCGTCCTCGACGACGACATCGACCCCGCCGACGACACCGACCTGCTGTGGGCCCTGGCCACCCGCATCCACCCCACCGACCGTGCGGAGGCGTGGAACGGCCTGATCCACCCCCTGATGAACTGCTACCACCACA
This sequence comes from Kitasatospora sp. NPDC096140, assembly GCF_040303045.1. NCBI lineage: Bacteria > Bacillati > Actinomycetota > Actinomycetes > Kitasatosporales > Streptomycetaceae > Kitasatospora > Kitasatospora sp. NPDC096140. Next base: position 108,287 of record NZ_JBEOUW010000015.1, on the reverse strand, counting down.
GCGAGCGGGCCGCCATGAGCGGCCCGGTCGTCCTCCACGACGGACTCCAGCCCGCCCCCGGCCAAGGACGCATGCCGCACAGCTCGTTCGCCGGGGCCTACCCGGCCCGGATCCGTCGACTCGTCCTCGACCACTGGGACGAGGACTGAGGACTGAGGACTCAGGGCTCAGGGCTCAGGAAGGGACCGAGGTCCGCCGGCGCCGACCCGGCGGACCGTCGCGGCCGGGCGGCGGGAGCCGGGGCCCGCCCGCGTCGCCGTCAGCCCCCGGTCCGTCTGCGATGCGCCGGAGCGAGCGCATGCCCGGCCGTGCCCGATCGCTTTCCGAGTCGGTCTGCAGCGCTCACCCGGCCCCGGTGAGCAGGGTGAGGACGGCGTCCAGCGGTGACCGGCCCACGGTCGGCACGAGCGCCCCCAACAGGGTCCCTGCCAGTGCGCCGCAGCCGGTCAAGGCCCATCGGGATCTCGGGGCCGACCCGGGTCGTGTCAGCCCGTAGCCGAACCAGGTGAGCCCCGCCACACCGGCGGTCCAGGCCAGCGGCAGGAGCACGAAGGCCGCGGCCCAGTCGATCGAGTGGTCCGGGTGACGGCCGATGGTCGCCAGTGCGATCAGTGTGCCCAGCAGCAGCCAGACGAACGTGGCGATGGCCGTCAGGATCCAGCTGACCAGGCAAAGGGCAGTCCGGTCGGCCGTCGCCGCGCCCGGTGACGGCAGGTGGTGCGTGTTCACGTTTCCCCCGAAGTTGATCATCTGCTGTTCCGGACGTCCGCTCCCCGGAACACGGTTCCCTGCTGCCCGTCGCCGCTTCAGGTCACTCGTGCCCGGTTCAGCCGCCCGTCGGGACCCGGAGGGTGCCGTAGCGCTGCATCCGCTGCCAGCGCAGACGGGATCCCGCGAGCGCGGTGAAGACCGACTGGATCACCACCAGGTACATCAGCTGGCGGTAGACGAACTGCTGCAACGGCAGGCTCCACAGCGGCCCGAGCCGCTCCTTGTCCAGGCGGAACGCGTAGGCGCCCATCAGCATCTGGACCAGGAGGAACGCCGCCCACAGGCCGATGATCCGCGCCGGGTCCAGGAAGACCAGCCCGTACAGCGCGAACACGTCGACCACCGGTGCGAGCAGGGGCAGGAGGACCTGGAACATCAACAGGTAGAGCAGCCCGCGTCGGCCCAGCTTGCCGGCCTGGCCGCCCTGGACGAGGGCGCCGCGGTGCTTCCACATCGCCTGCAGGGTGCCGTAGCACCAGCGGTAGCGCTGGCGCCACAGGGCGTCCAGCGAGGCGGGGGCCTCGGTCCAGGCCTTGGCCCGCTCCTCGTAGACCACTCGCCAGCCGGCCCGGCACAGCGCCATGGTGAGGTCGGTGTCCTCGGCGAGCGTCTCCTCACCCACGCCGCCGACCGCCAGCAGCGCGGAGCGGCGGAAGGCGCCGACCGCTCCCGGCACGGTGGGCATGCACTCGGCGAGGTCGAAGAGCCGGCGGTCCAGGTTGAAGCCGACCACGTACTCGATGTGCTGCCAACGGCCGAGCAGGCCGCCGCGGTTGATCACCTTGGCGTTGCCGGAGACCGCTCCGACCGAGGGGTCGGCGAACGGCTGGACGAGGTGGCGGACGGCGTCCGGCTCGAACACGGTGTCACCGTCGACCATCACCAGCAGCTCCGCGCGGGCGGCTGCGATGCCGGTGTTGAGGGCGGCCGGCTTGCCCGCGTTCTCCTGCCGGATGACCCGGGTGTACGGCAGGTTCAGCGACTCGACGAGGTCGGCGGTGCCGTCGGTGGATCCGTCGTCGACCACGATCACCTCCAGCGGGTGGTCGGAGGCGAGCAGCGAGCGCAGCGCGGCCTCGATCCCGGCGGACTCGTTGTACGCGGGCACGATCACGCTGACGGGCTCGGTGACCGGCGGGCCCCAGGGCCGACGCCGAAGGCGCTCGTGCCGGCGGGCGGCCGCCAGGACGGCGACGGCCCGCAGCACGCTGATCGCGCCCGCCGCCCACAGCAGCCAGCCCAGGGCGGTGAGCGTCCAGTCGCCGCCCCGGAGGAGCCAGATGAACGCGGTCCCCTGGAGCCGGTCGGCGGTCCCGGCCGCGTGCACGGGGTCGGCGAGGCCGACCGCCTCGCTGACGGTGGCGAGGTGCAGGCCGCGGGCCTTCAGCCGGGGCAGCAGGTCGGCGAGCGCGGCCACGGTCTGCGAGCGGTCGCCGCCGGCGTCGTGCATGAGCACGATCCGGCCCGGACCGCCCGGGGCGTCGTCGAGGGTCTGCACGATCTGCGCGGTTCCGGGCCGGCGCCAGTCCTCGCTGTCCTGGGTCGTGAGCACGGTCAGGTATCCCGCTCGCCCGGCCTGCCGTACGGCGTCCCACCCGCGGTCGTCCAGGGCGTCCGGCTGGGAGGAGTACGGCGGCCGCAGCAGGGAGCTGGTCACCCCGGCCGAACCCGCCAGGGTGAGCTGGGTCTCGCGCAGCTCCAGCGAGCGGCGCCAGTCGGGCGCGGCGCCGAGGTCGGTGTGGGTGAAGGTGTGCACGCCGATCTGGTGGCCCTCGGCCACGATCCGGCGGATCAGGTCCGGATGGGCGGCGGCCTGGGTGCCGACGACGAAGAACGTGGCGTGCACCCCCTCCCGGCGCAGGACGTCGAGGATCTGCGGCGTCCACGTCGGGTCGGGGCCGTCGTCGAAGGTGAGGGCGACGGTTCCCGGCTTCGGGGTGGCGCTGCGCGGCTCGGGACCGGCGGCGTCGATCACCGGACCGCCGTCGCGGATCGCCTCCGGCACGGTGGTCGCGCTCGTGTGTGCGGCCGACTGGTCGGGGCGGTCGTCGAAGCTGTGTTGGGTGTACCCCTGGAGCAGCAGGGCACCGGAGAGGGTGAGCAGCAGGGCGGTGAGCAGCAGCCAGTGGGTGCGCAGCGGGCCCTGCCGCACGACTCCTCGACGGCCCCCGCGGGTGCGTGCGGGGGCTCGTCGTCGTCGGTGTGTTGTGCTCATGGTGCTGCTTTCGGGTCCGGGGCGGGGGGGGGGTGTCGTGGGGGCGTGGGGGCGTGGGGGCGTCAGGGCTTGACGGGCTTGTTGCCCGAGTTGCCCGGCGGGGTGGTCGGGCGGCCGTGCCCGGACGGGGCGGCGGGTGTCGGTTTGGGCGCCGACGTGGGGACGGTGACGGGATCGGGGGAGCCGGTGTCGGCGGCGCCGGGTGTGCCCGTGCCGGACCCGCCGGGCGAGGGCGCGCCGTTCGCCTGGGGGCGGTGGTCTCCGGCCGACCCGGTGTCGGCCCGGCGGGCGGCGGGCGCCACCGCGGGCGGTGCGCTGGGCCGGTCCGCTGCCTCCGGCGGGTCGGACGCCGCCTCGGACGGAGTGGCCGCCGACGCGGGAGCAGTCGGTGCCGGCGGCTGGGGAAGCGGGAGGAACGGCGCGTTCACGGTGGGGCCGCCGAGCAGCGTGCTGCCCAGCAGCACGAGGTACCCGCCCGCCGGTACGGCCAGCACCGCCCCGAGCCGGCGGATCCGGCGCTGACGTCGGCCGGAGGCGTCGACGAACACGGGCGGGGGCGCGGGCGCGGGCGGGGCCTGCCGGTCCGCGACATCGGTGGCGGCCTGCTGGTCCACGGCGCCGATGACGGCGGGCAGTTCGACGGTGGACGGGCCGTGCGCGTCGTCGTCGTCGGACCACGAGAGGTCGTCGGCCGGACCGTCGACGGGGGCGAAGTGCCCGGTCGGGGCCCCGTCGGCTCCGACGGGGGGAACGCCGGGGAAGTACCTCGGAACCAGTGGAGGGTGCGACTGCTCCTCGGTGGTCGGCCACGGGCCGTACGACGTGACGGGCACGGTATCGAGTCCAAGCGTTTGTCGGTGCAGGAATGACCACGGATGCCCCCCCATTGATCGTTGGTGGGCGTCCGGCGCGGTGGTCGTACCTGTACAGCGCCGCCGCGCGGCGTGCTGTCACACCCTTCCGGTGGGACCTCGACGGGCCGGGCATCATAAGCAGTTGATCGACATATGAAGGATGATGACCTATGTTCGTCACATGGCGGGCGGCCGACTCCGGAGAACGGACGAGTCGTGGGGTGGGCGCCCGCTGCGCACGCGTGGTCCGGCATGCGACCGGACCCCCGCTTTCCCGAGGGAGGACCCGCAGTGCACCACCGTTCCCGTACGCCCAGGCTGCTCGGTGCCGCAGTGGCCGTCGTTCTGGGCCTCGGCGTCGGCGTGCCGCCGGCGCTCGCCGGACCGGCCGGGGATCCGGCCGCCGACACCGACCCCGTGCCCGGCCTGGTCGCCGGCACGGACACCACCGCCCCGCAGCTGGTCACCGGCGTGGACGAGCCGGCCCCGGGGGACGCCGCGGAGGCGGCCCGCGCCCACCTCGCCGCCCACCGCGAGCGCTACCGGGTCGACCCGGCGCAGCTCGTCGTGACCGGCGTGGAGCGCTCGGCGGACGGCCGGCGCACCGTCCGGTTCGAACAGCGGTACGGCGGCCTGCCGGTCTTTGGCGCCGCCTACCTGGTCCACCTGGCCGGGGAGGGCAAGGCGCAGCACGTCGAGTCGGTCGGCGGCAAGTACTTCACCGGCCTGACCGCCCCGACCGTCCAGGCCCTGCCGGACGAGGTGCTGCGCGGCCTCGCGCTCGCCTCCGTCGAGGACGGTCCGGCCCGCACCGGCGTCACCGCCGAGGACGGCGGTCCGGTGGTGATGCCCGGCGGCACCGGCCGACTGGCCCGGCACTACACCGTGCGCGGCACCGACCGGACGGTCTGGGAGGGCAGGGCCCGCGAGATCTACGTGGACGCCACCACCGGTTCGGTCGCCCTCGCCCACACCGTCCGGGCCCGCGCCGCCGGGGCGCCCGCCGCCGCGGCCGCGACTACGCCGGCGGCCGGCCTCGAACCCGCCGTCGGAACCGCGCCGGACGTCCAAGGCCGTCCGACCCGCGTCAACATCGCCCGCCTGCCGGACGGCACCTACCAGCTGATCGACCTCACCCGGCCCACCGCCCTGACCGTCTACGACGCCGGCGGCCGGGACGAGTACGAGGTGGGCGGCCCGTTGCCCGACGGGGTCCGCCCGGTGAGCTCGCCGACCCCGGACTTCCCGGCCTCGCTCGCCGCCATCGGCGCCGCCGAGGCGCAGCGCAACGCCGGCGCCGTCTACGACTTCTTCCGCGACCGGCTCGGCCGGGACGGGATCGACGGCGTCGGCGGCCCGGTCAACGCCGTCGTGAACGTGACCAGCGGGGGCGAGAGCCTGGCGAACGCCTACTGGGGCAGCGGGCGGATGACCTACGGGAGCGGCAACGCCAAGTACTACCCGTTCGCCGCCGCGCTCGACGTCTCCGGCCACGAGATGACGCACGGCGTCGTCGAGAACACCGCCAAGCTCGTCATGCGGGACCAGTCCGGCGCCCTCGACGAGGCCCTCGCCGACTACTTCGGCAACGCGGTCGAGGCCACCACCCTCGGCATCCCGATGACCGACCCGCGGGCCGCCCTGCTCGGCGAGAGCCTCTGCCGCACCGGCACCCCGCAGGACTGCGCGGCGCGCCGCCTCGACACCGGCCGCAGCACCGTGAACGACTACATCGGGTTCCCGGTCCACTTCAGCGAGGACGCCTCGCACGACAACTCGGCGATCATGAGCGGCGCGCTGTGGGACATCCGGCGCACCCTGGACCCGCTGCTCGCCGACCGGCTGGTCTACCGGGCGCTCGCCGAGTACCTCACCCCGCTGGACACCTTCGTCGACGCCCGCAACGCGGTGCTCGCCGCCGGTCGCTCGCTCGGCCTCACCCGTGCCCAACTCCGCACGGTGACCGCCGCGTTCGACGCGCACGGGATCAAGGAGGGCTGGGAGCGGCGGATCGGCATGGACAGCCGCACCCTGGTGCGCTCGCTCACCGTGGGCACCCAGAACCGGCCCGACGTCGTCAACGGCCGCTGGGTGATGGCCAACGGCGAGGCGGGATTCCTCGGCATCCTCACCGGGACCGTCGGCAGCTCCGCCGAGCCGGTCCGGCTCAGCCCGGTCGGGGACAAGCGCTCGCACAGCGCGCCCGCCACCGACGGCACCGTCGCGGCCTGGGTCTCCCAGGGCGAGACCACCCCGGGCCGGCCGGACTGGTCCGTGCTGGTCCGCCCGCTCGACGGCGGTGCCACGCGCACCGTCCACAGCACCACCGGCCAGATGCTCTCGGGCGTCCGGGTCGCCGGCGGGACCGTCGCCTTCGAGGCGATGGACTTCAGCACCGGCCGCACCCTGCCGTGGCTCTCCGTGAACGGCGCGCCCGCCGCACCGATCGCGCTGCCCGACGGCCACCACGGGCAGGCCCTCTCGCTGCGCGGTGACCTGCTCGCCTGGACCGAGCGCTGGCAGGAGGGCGAACGCACCGTCTACGCACCGACCGTCTACTCGCTCTCCGCGGGCAGGGTCGTCGCCCAGTACGTCGCGGGCGGTGCGGGCAACACCGTGGAAACCCTGGCGGTCCGCACGCTGCTGACCGAGAAGCGGCTGCTCTGGCTGGAGACGCCGTCCGATAGGAGCCGCGGCACCTCGATCCGCTCAGGCGCCCTCGACGGCTCCGGTGTGAGCGACCTGCTGACCGGCAGCACCACGCAGCCGCGCCAGATCGACGAACTGACCGCCTCCGAGAAGGCCGTCACCTTCGCCTACGCCTTCACCTGGCCGAAGGGCCGGCGCGTCGCCAACGCCGACCTGCCGAAGCTGTGGCAGCTCCCGATCGAGGGCGGTACCCCGCAGCGGTTCTCCTGCAACCGGGGCGGCCAGTACATGCCGGCGGCCGACCGCGGCACCCGGGTGCTCTGGGCCGACGCCACGCCCGGCCGCACCGACCTGGTCATGCGCGAGGGCGCGGCCGTGACCTGCTGACCGAGGAACGCTGCCCCCGGGGTCCCACCCCGAGCGTCCCGACCCCGAGCGTCCCGACCCCGGACGCCAGGACCCCGCTGCTCCCCGGTCCCCCCGCCCGGCCGCTTCCCCTTCGCGGCCGGGCGGGGCCTCTTCACGTCGGGCCCGGAGCACGGTCGGGACACCGGGTCACCGGGTCGGCGCCGGGCCAGCCCCGGGCCGGCCCCCGGGCCGGTCGTGTCGGCGTCGGACCGTATCGTGTGCGGCGATCACCAACGGAACGCACACGGGGGCACCACACATGACCGTTCACCGGCCGGGACTGCCGCAGGACCTTCCGCCGGCCGAGGAGTTGTGGGCGCGCTGGGCACTGCTCGCAGCCCTCGGGGCGACCACCGAGGACGAAGAGCGCCCGCCCCGTCACCGCACCGGCCGGTGGATCGACGACGAGGGCCTGCACTGGGACGACTGCGGCTGCACCTGGTGGGTCATGTCCAAGGGCGGCGACGGCCGGTTCGTGCTCTACGGCGAGGACGAGGCCAGCGGCGTCAAGTGGCACGAGCCGGCGATCGACGTGCTCGCGGGCGGCCCGGACTGGCTGCCGTACGAGGAGCTGCGGGACCGGATCGAGGCGTACGAGATCGGGTGCGTCTACTGGTACGAGAACGGCGCCTGGGCCCGGGCGCCGTACCCGGACGACCTCGACGACGACGGCCTGGACTGCGGCATGAGCTCCTTCATCGACCGCGGCGAGGTACTGGCCGAGCTGACGGCCAACCTGGACCGCACGGTCGGCGGGGCGAGCGCCGACAGCCTCCTGGCCGACGCGGAGGCGTACCGGCTGGAGCCGCAGAAGCTGCTTGACCGGTTGGTCCGGACCGACTGCCACGATGACTCGTCGGACCGGGATTCGTCGGACCGGGATCCGTCGGACGGGCCGGCCATCGTCCGGGCGTTGGCCCGCGCAGGCCTGACGGGGGAGTACGCGGCGACTGACACTCCTTGACGCGCAGGGCGGCACGGGCTCGCCCTGCCTTCAGGACTGCCTCCTTGAGAGCCCCGTTCTCCTGGACGCCGCCCGCCCCCGACACGGCAGGCAGGGGCGGGCGGGTCCGTCCGGGAGGCGGATCAGGAGGGGCGGCGGACGTACGGCTCCCAGGACACCTTGATCGACCGTGCCCCCTCGGCGGGGGCCGGGCCGCGCTGCTGCCCGGTGCCGAACGGCGGAGCGCCCGACTCCGACTGCCGAGCGGGCTCCGAGGAGAGCAGCGCCCACGGGTTCGGGCAGCTCACCGGCGACGTGTTGCTCGCGAAGGTGCAACTCGTCTGGTACACCACGCCGTTCGTGGTGATCGCCTGGAGAATGACGTGGTCGCCCTGGTCGACCACGGAGACGCTGCACGCGGGCGAGGCACCCGCAGGCAGGGCCTGGGCGGACGCCCAGGTGGTGGTCCCGGCCCCCGAGCCGTTGAGCGGCTGGCTGCCGACCTGCACGGCGCCGTTCTTGACCACGCCGGTGTAGAGGAACTGACCGTGGACCGCGGTCTCCAGCGAACTGCACGGGCCCTGGGCGCCGGTGGCCCCTGCAGCGCCGGTGGGCCCGGCGCTTCCGGTCGGACCGGTGGGGCCGGTCGGACCGGTGGGTCCCGTGGCGCCTGCGGCACCTGTGAGCCCGGTGGTGCCGGTCGCGCCGGTTGCACCTGTGGCTCCTGTGGCCCCGACCGCGCCAGTGGCTCCCGTGGGCCCGGTGGGTCCGGTGGCGCCAGTATTGCCGGTCGCGCCGGTCGCGCCGGTCGCGCCGGTCGCGCCGGTGGCTCCCGTGGGCCCGATGGGCCCGGTTGCACCTGTAGCCCCGGTCGCGCCGGTGGCTCCTGTGAGCCCGGCACTTCCGGTCGCGCCGGTTGCACCTGGGGCCCCTGTGGCCCCTGTGGCCCCGATCGCGCCAGCGGGCCCCGTGGCCCCATTGGCTCCCGTCGCGCCGGTTGGACCGGTCGCACCTGTCGCGCCGGTTGGACCTGTGGGGCCGGTTGGACCTGTGGCGCCGATGCCGTCTGCGCCGGTCGAGCCGGTTGCTCCTGTGGCCCCGGTCGCACCTGTTGCGCCGGTTGGACCTGTGGGGCCCGTCGGTCCTGTGGTGCCGATGCCGTCTGCGCCAGTTGGGCCGGTGGCTCCCGTGGCTCCTGTGGCCCCGGTGGGTCCGGTCGGTCCGGGTGGACCTGTGATGCCGATGCCGTCTGCGCCGGTCGGACCGGTTGCTCCTGTGGCCCCGGTTGCTCCTGTGGCCCCGGTCGCACCTGTCGCGCCGGTTGGACCTGTGGGGCCAGTTGGACCTGTGGTGCCGATGCCATCTGTGCCGGTTGCTCCTGTGGCCCCGGTCGCGCCCGTCGGACCCGTCGGTCCCGTCGGACCCGCGATGCCGATGCCGTCTGCGCCAGTTGGGCCGGTGGCTCCCGTGGCTCCTGTGGCCCCGGTCGGTCCGGTTGGACCTGTGATGCCGAGGCCGTCTGCACCGCTCGGACCGGTGGCTCCCGTGGCCCCGGTCGCACCTGTCGCGCCGGTTGGACCTGTGGGGCCCGTCGGACCTGTGGCGCCGATCCCGTCTGCGCCAGTTGGGCCGGTGGCTCCCGTGGCCCCGGTCGGCCCGGTCGGCCCTGTGGGCCCTGTGGGCCCTGTGGGTCCGGCCGGGGCGGGGTTGCACCCGTCCCCGTGGCCGTCACTGCCGTGGCCGCCGCTGTACTGGTTGCCGCCGCCGGCGCCCGACGGCGTCGCCGGGCGGGCGCGGCTGGCGGCCGCCGAGCCCTGCCCGTGCTCGTCTCCCTGGCCGAACCAGTGCCCGTGCCCGTGGTCCGGCGGGCAGTGCTGCGAGCCGTCGACCCGGTGGTCGCCGGGGTGGGTTTGGAAGGCGTACAACCCGCCGGCGGAAGCCGTGCCGGCGGTCGACACGACGGTCGTGATGAGCAGTGCCGCACCCGCGGCCAGCTGCACGCGGCGGTCCTGCGCCGCCGTCCTCGGCCCTGTGTTGCGTGGTGACACCCGGTACACCTCATTTCCCTCGGAGAGCGGCAGGGCGGACCGGCCCGCCACAGCGCTCCGATAATTCGGTGAGCTGAGCGGTCCGGATGGCGGCGTCCCGGGAAATCACCGACCTGGCCCACACCGGCCGTGCACATGGGGCGCCCCCGGACGGCGGGAGGCTGTGTTGGACCGCGGAACGAACGGGCGGCCGAAATAGAGTCAGGACCCACCGCGCGGGACCAGGGGCGGAACTCCGCCTGCCCTGCTCCGTTCACCCGCCGCTCCCCACGCCCCCGCGCCCCCGCAGCCCCACCCCCGAGAGGCCGTTGTGGCACCACAAGAGAACCCCCGCCCCCGTGGGGCGCGGCCCACCGTCTGCCTGTGCATGATCGTCAAGGACGAGGCGGCGGTCATCGAACGCTGCCTCGCCTCCGTGCGCGACCTGGTCGACACCTGGGTCATCTCCGACACCGGGTCGACCGACGGGACCCAGACGCTGATCCACCGCGCGCTCGCGGGAATCCCCGGCGAGCTGCACGAGGAGCCCTGGGTCGACTTCGGGCACAACCGCACGCTGAACATCCGGCACGCCCACGGCAAGGCCGACTACCTGCTGCTCGTCGACGCGGACATGGTGGTGCGGCAGGAAGGCCCGCTCCCGGAGCTGACCGCCGACTCGTACCTGCTGCGCCACGCCGCCGACCTGGAGTACCGGATCAAGCGGCTGGTCCGAGGCTCGACGGCCTGGCGCTACGAGGGCGCCACCCACGAGTACCTGACGACGGATCAGGCGGACCGGTCCGCCGACCTCGACGCGCTGGTCATCGAGCACTTCGCCGACGGCGGGTCGCGGTCCGACAAGTTCGAGCGCGACGCACGCCTGCTGCGGGAGGACCTCGAACGCGACCCCGCCAACCCGCGCACGGTCTTCTACCTCGCCCAGACCCTCCGCGACCTCGGCCGCACCGCCGAGGCCGTCGAGCTGTACCGGCGGCGCGCGGGGATGGGGGCGTGGGCGGAGGAGGTCTACTACGCGCTGCTCCAGGTCGGCGTGCTGACCGCCGAGCAGGGCGACTGGCCGTCGGCCATGGAGGCGCTGCTGCGCGCCTGGGAGAGCCGGCCGCAACGGCTGGAGGCCTGTTACGAACTGGTCTCCCGCCTGCGCCTGATGGGACGCCACCACAGCGCTCACGCCTTCGCCCGGGCCGGCCTCGACCGCGCGATGCCCGACGACTGGCTGTTCACCCAGCCCTGGGTGTACCGCTGGGGGCTGCTCTTCGAGTACTCCGTCACGTCGTACTGGGTCGGCGATCCGAAGGGCTCGCTGGAGGCCTGCGACCGTCTGCTGGCCCTCGCCGACCTGCCCGAGCGGTACCGCGAACAGACGCTCGCCAACCGGGAGTTCGCGGAGCGGGCCGCGCGGGCGGTCGTGCCGGTACCGGCCTGAGCCCGCGGCCGGGTTCTCCTGCGACGGAGCCCGGCCCGAACGTCCGACGGTTCAGTCCCGGAGGGAGTCCAGCCAGGAGGTCAGCAGGCGGTTCACCTCCTCGGGACGCTCCTGCTGGACCCAGTGCCCGCAGCCGTCCAGGACGTGGGCGGAGGCCAGGCCGGGGAGGGTGACCGGGTAGGCGTCGATCGCGTCGGCCATCCAGGTCGTGGAGGCGTCCAGGGCGCCGCCGATGAACAGGGACGGCTGCTTGATCGGGGCGCCGGCGTACGGGGCGAGGTCCTCCCAGTCGCGGTCCATGGTGCGGTAGCGGTTGAGGGCCCCGGTCATGCCGGTGCGCTCGAACTCCCCGGCGTACACGTCGAGGTCGTCCTCGGTCAGCCAGGCGGGCAGCTTGCCGGCGGGGAAGCGGTCGCGCAGCCGGCCGCCGGTGCGGGTCACGAAGTGCGGGTCGGGCTCGCCCTCGGTGGGCATGGTGTCGGCGGACAGGGCCGCGTAGAAGCCCGCGAGCCAGCCCCGGAGGTCGGGCTCCATCTCCGCTTCGGCCCGGCCGGGCTCCTGGAAGTACGAGACGTAGAACTCCTGGTCGCCGCCCATCTGCGCGAAGACGTCGGTGGGGCGGGGGCCGCCGGGCGGCGCGTAGGGGACGCTCAGCAGCGCGACGGCCCGGAAGACCTCGGGGTGGAGCAGGGCGGAGGTCGCCGCGATGGTGGAGCCCCAGTCGTGCCCGACGACCACCGCGCTCTCCTCGCCCAGGGCGCGCACCAGGGCGACGTTGTCCGCCACGAGGTCGAGCATCCGGTAGGCGTCCGTCGCGGCCGGCTTGGAGGAGCGGCCGTAGCCGCGCACGTCGAGCGCCACGGCCCGGTACCCCGCTGCCGCGAGGGCCGGGAGCTGGCGGCGCCAGGAGTACCAGGACTCGGGGAAGCCGTGGACGAGCAGGACCAGCGGTCCGGTGCCCTGTTCGACCAGGTGCAGGCGGCCGGCGGGCGCCTCGATGGTGTGGTGGCGCAGGTCGGTGGACGGCGCGGGCTGGTGCATGACTTCTCCTCGGTTCACGGTCGGCCGCGGTTTCCCACCGATCTTGCGACGTGGCGGCCGCCCGACGCGAGCACCCTTGTCATTCTGGCAAACTGGCAGGACAAGGCGGTGGAGGCGGCACGACTGGAGGGAGTCGGGCGACGGTGACGGACGACGTCGTGGCCGAAGCGCTGGCGGCCATGGGCCCGCGGCTGCGGACCGCGCGCGAGCAGCGCGGTGCCACGCTCACCGGCGTCAGCCGCGCGACCGGCATCTCGCTGAGCACGCTGTCGCGGATCGAGACCGGGCGGCGCAAGCCGACCCTGGAGGTGCTGCTGCGCCTCGCGAAGGCGTACGACGTCTCCCTGGACGAGCTGGCCGGCACCGCGCCCGGCCCTGCGCCCGGCACCGTACCCAGCCCTGCGCCCGGCACCGCGCCCGCCGCCGCGGCCGGATCGCGCATCCCGGTGCCGCAGCGTCCCGGTGACGGCAAGGCGGTGCTGCCGTTGACCCGCTACGTCGGGGGCCTGCACGCCCACAAGCACGTGCTGCCGCCCGTCGACGCGCCGCCGGCACGGCCGCGGCAGGTCTCCCACGACGGGTACGAATGGCTCTGCGTCCTGTACGGGCGGCTGTGGCTGGCGCTCGGCGAGCAGGACCTCGTCCTGAGCGCCGGGGAGGTGGTCGAGTTCGACACCCGCACCGCCCACGGGGTCGCGAACGCCGGACCCGGCGGACCGGTCGAATACCTGGTCATGTTCGGGCCGCAGGGGGAGCGCCTACGGCCGCGCATCCCGGCCCCCGGCCGCGCGGCCCGGTAGCGCGGAGCGGACCTCGGGCGTCACCATCCGTCACCCGGGCTTCCGGGGAAGCCTCGCCGGGTACCAGACGCCGAAGCTCGGGCCGGGGCGGGGCGTGCCGTTCACGCTCGGGTTGTCCTCCCAGACCTGGCCGGCGGCCCGACCGGTGACGATCAGGACCGTTCCTCGAACCGGCGCACCTGCTCGGCGGACAGGACGGGATTCATTCCCGCCCTGGTCCGCGCCGGCCACGGTCGGGCCCCTGCCGGCGCTGCGAACCGAGCGCCCCACGCTCCCACCTGGTCTGCTCCCCACCCGAGGTCCGTCCGTCCTGGTCCGTGAGGATGGATCAGCCTTGATCGCGGCTGTCTCACGCCCCGGTGGTGGGTTCACGCGGTCCCGGCGGGCCACTCCTCGCCGGTGGCGCCGTCGAGGCGCCGCATGTCGATCTCGTCCGCGGCGACCAGGGCGACCCGGTCGCCCACCCGGACGGCGCACACCCCCATGCAGGTGTCGTCCTCCCACCCGTCGGCCGGCTCGCCCACCGGCTGCCCGGTGAGCGCGTCGTACCGGTAGAGGCGGTCCGAGGCCACCGCGAGCACGGCCCGGCCGTCCACCTGATAGGCGCACAGGCCCAGCGTGTTCTCGGGTTGCACCATCATCCTGCCGAGCGGCGTCCGGGTCTCCGGGTCCCAGATCCGCACCGAGTGGTCCGTACCGCCGGTGGCCAGCAGGATCCGGCCGTCCGCCGGGTACGCGACGAGGCGGGAGATCGGCCCGTTGTGCGCCTTGACCGGGCCACCGACCGGCCGGCCGGTCGCCAGGTCCCACACCCGGAGCAGCCCGTCGGCGTCCGCGCCGGCCGGCCGGGGCGTGCCGTCCGCCGCGGTGAACGCGGCCAGCGACCACACCTCCCTGCGGCCGGTACCGCGCATCCGGGGCCCCGCGGCCTCCCCGGTCACCGCGTCGACCGGCTCCACCCGCCCGTCGCTCCACCCGAGCAGCAGGCTCCGCTGCCCGTCGGGGCCGAGGTGGGACGCCACCGCCGACATCCGCGGCCACGTGCGGCCCCACGGCTTGCGCCGCTTGCCCCACGTGTCGGGACAGACCCGCTCGCCCGTCACCAGGTCGACCTGGAACAGCGTCCCGCGCAGCCCCCGGAACTGATCCAGGACCACCAGCACCGGCGATCCGCCGCCGGCGTCGACGTGCATCCGGCAGAGCGGGCCGCCGATGAAGCCTGGGCCGAGCGCGAACTCCCGTACCAGGGAACCGTCTTCGGCGTCGTACACCGAGAAGCCCCGGCCCTGGGTCGAGCCCGGCCGGATGACCACCGGTCGCCCGTCGAGCTCGGCACCGAGCAGTTGGCCCGGGCCGGTCAGCACCGGTCCGTCCCGGGCCGTGAAAGGGTCGCCCTGCGCATTCCTGCCGAACCTCACTGTCCTCGAAGAGGGAGAGGGGGGCGTCACCGTCCGCGCGGCGGCCCCCGAACCGCGGACGCTACCAGCCGGACCGACCGGCAACGGGCGCGCCCTCGTCAGCTCCGGCTCCGGCACCGGAGTCGGAGCCGGAGCCGGCGATCCCCCGGCCGCCGGCGCAGCCTCGACCGCCGGCGCCGCCCCGGCCACGGGCTCGGGCCGACTGTGGGCCGGCGTCGGCCGGTGTCACCGTTCCCGGGCGATGCGGGCGACGTGGGCACCCGGGGGAACGGGGGCGGCCTCGGTGGCCGGCGGGCCGGGCGTTGCGGGGGCCTCGGCGCGGCCGAGTCCGACGCGCCGCCGGAGCGCGGTCAGGGCACGTGGGGACCACCAGGCCCAGCGGCCCAGCAGACGCATCGTCGCGGGGACGAGGAGCCCCCGGACCACGGTGGCGTCGACCGCGACGGCAACCACCAGTCCGACGCCGATCATCTGCATGAAGGCGATGGAGGAGGCGAGGAAGCCGCAGACCACGACGATCAGCAGCAGTGCGGCGCTGGTGATCACCCCTCCGGTGCGCTGGAGCCCGAGGGCGATCGACTCCTCGGTGCCCGCGCCGCGGTCGTGGTGCTCCTTGATCCGGGAGAGCAGGAACACCTGGTAGTCCATGGCCAGGCCGAAGGCGATGGCGACGATCAGTACCGGGAAGTCGGCGTCGATCGCGCCGATCGGGGTGAACCCCAACAGGCCGTGCAGGTGGCCGTCCTGGAAGATCCAGGTGATCACGCCGAACGCGGCGAACAGGGAAAGTGCGCTCAGCAGAACGGACTTCAACGGGATCGTCACCGAGCCGAAGGCCAGGAAGAGCACCAGGGCGGAGACCGCCGCGACGAACAGCGCCATCCACGGCACCCGGGAGCCGATCATGCGGACGATGTCCACGCGGGAGGCCGGCATGCCGGTGAGCAGCGCGGTGGCGCCGTCCGGTGGTGTCTGCGCCCGCAGGTCGCGCACCATCGCGGCGGCCTCCTGCGACATCGGGTCCGCGCCGTACCGCAGGGTGATGCGGGCGGTGTCGCCGTGGGTGGCTGTCACCGCGGCGCCGGTGACCCCGGGTACCGCGTCCAGCCGTCGGGCGTAGGCCTCCAGCGCGGGGGAGGCGGTGCCCGCCGGACCGTCGAGCCGGACGACGGCGGTGAGCACCTTGGTCGGGTCGTGGTCGAACCCGGTGCCCAACTGACGGGCGACGACGCGGGCGTCGGCGTCGGCGGGCAGGACCCAGTCGCCGGGGCGGGCCCAGTTCGCGCCGAGGAAGGGCGCACCGGCGGTGAGCAGCAGGGCGACGGCTGCGAGGCAGGTCGGCACCGGACGACGCATCACCAGGCGTGCGGCGCGGTACCAGTGGCCCTGCCCCGGTGCGGGCGCGGCCCGGCGCCGGGAGCCACCGGCCCGGTGGCCCCACGGCAGCGGGATCCGCAGGGCGTCGACGCGGTGCCCGGTGATGCGCAGCAGCGCGGGCAGGACGGTGAGTGAGCTCAGCACGGCGAAGGCGGTGACCGACACGGCGGCGTAGCCCATCGAGCTGAGGAAGCGGGAGGGGAAGAGGATCAGGCTCGCGAAGGAGATGGCGACGGCCAGCCCGGAGAAGGCGACGGTGCGTCCGGCGGTGGCGGTGGTGCGTTCGACGGCGAGGTCCGGCGGCGTGCCGGCGGCGAGCTCCTCGCGGTAGCGGCTGACCATGAACAGGGCGTAGTCGATGGCCAGTCCGAGCCCGAGGATGGTGATCACGTTGATCACGCTGCTGGAGATCGGCACGGCATAGGCGATGATCCGGAGCACGGTGAACGAGCCGAGCGCCACGACGGCGCCGGTGGCCAGTGGCAGCAGGGCGGCGATCGCGCTGCGGAAGACCAGGACGAGCAGGACGAGGAGCAGCGGTACCGAGAGCAGCTCGGCGCGCCCGATGTCGCGGCCGGTCAGCGTGTTGACCTGTTCGGTCATCGCGGTGACACCGCCGAACGCGACGTCCAGGCCCGGCACCCGGAAGCGGTCCGCGATGCGCTGGAGCGCCCTGACCCGCTCCTGGTCGTCGGACGCCGCGAACTGCAGGGTGACGTACGTGGAGCGGCCGTCGCGGCTGACGAAGTCCGCGGAGCCGTGGCTGGACCAGTACGACTCCAGATGCGTCAGGTCCTCGCGCGGGACGGCGTCCAGGGCGGTGCGGAGCCGCGCGGAGAGGTCGGGGTCGTCGATGCGGCGGTCGGCGCTGCGGTAGAGCACCACGGTGTCGGGCTGCAGGCGGCCGAGCGGGCCGGCCAGCACCCGGTCGGCCCGGACGGAGGGGCTGTCGGGGTCGTCGAAGCCGGCGCCGCCGGTGATCGCGCCGAACACCTGGGTGCCCCACAGGCCGGCCACCAGGGTGAACAGGAGGGTGGCGACGACGACCGGTCGTCGTCGCCGGGCGGCGAATCTTCCGAGCAGGGCGAACACGGGTGACTCCTTGGGAGGGTGGGACACGGGGCCCGTGGGGCGTCAGCGGGCGCTGTCCCGAGGTTGGCGGTCCGGGCGGGGTTCCGGCCTCGGGCGACCGGCCCGATCCCGGCCGACCGGAAGGAGGAGGCGTCTCCTCCGCTAGGGGGAGGAGATCCCGTCCTGACGGGACGTAGGGTCTGGTCCCGTGCTGCGTGGACGGATGGATCGCCTCTTCGGTCGCAGGTTCGGCCCGATGCGGCTGGCCCTCGTGGCCTTCGGCCTCGGCTACCTGCTGCTGTTGCGCCGCCCCGGCGAGCTGGGGGCGGCCGACTGGGCGGTGGGCCTCGGGGTGCTGGCGCTGTCCGCGCTCGGCGGCTTCGGGCCGTGGGGGACGGCGATGGGCCAGTGCGCCATGCTGGCGCTGGCGGAACTGTGTGCCCCGCTGGTCACGGTGGAGGCGAAGGTCGGGGCGAGCGCGGCCCTGTTCGAGCTGGCGGTGCGCCGCTGGGGGAGACCGACCGCTGTCGCCTCCGCTGCCCTGGCCCTGGCCCAGCTGGTCCGCACCGGCTGGCCGCCGTCCGCCGAGGTGTTCCCGGCGCTGTACCGGGCCGCGGTGATCGTCGGCGTGCCCGTCCTGCTGGCGGCCTACATCCGTTCCGCGGAGCGCGCCGCCGGCATCGCCCGGGAGCGGGCCCTGGAGGCCGAGCGCAGCCGACACCTGGCCGAGTGGGGCGCGAGGATGGGCGAGCGGGCGGCGATCGCGCGCGAGCTCCACGACATGGTCGCCCACCACCTGGCGTCCACGGTGCTGCGGGTCGGCGTGGCCCGGCACGTGCTGGCACCGGCCGACCCGCGCCTCGCCGAGGTGCTGGACGACGTGCACACGAGCGCGAACACCGCGCTGACCGACCTGCGCAGGCTGCTGACCGCGCTGCGCGAGCCCGCCGCCGACCACCTCGCCCCGCTGCTCGCCGAGACGACGGATCTGCCCGCCGCCGTCCGGGGCGTGGTGGAACGCAGCCGCCAGTCCGGAATGGCGGTCCACGCCGAGGTGGACCCCGGGATCGCCCGACTCGACGCGATGCGGTCGCTGACGGTCCTGCGGCTGGTCCAGGAGGGGCTGGCCAACGCCACCAAGCACGCCGGCCCCGCGGCCCGGATCCGGCTGCGGATGGAGATGGAGGACGGGACGTTGTCCCTTGCGTTGGAGAACACCCTGCCGACGGGCGCGACCCCGCCGTTGCCGGGCCACCCGGAGCGGTCCGGGGGTCACGGCCTGCTGGGCATGCGCGAGCGCGTCGCCCTGGTCGGTGGGACGCTCGACGCCGGGCCCGCCCCGGGCGGCTGGCGGATCGCGGCGACCCTGCCCCCCACGGCGACCGGAGTGGGCCTGTGATCAGTGTGCTCATCGTCGACGACCAGCAACTGGTCCGCGCCGGGGTGCGGATGCTCTGCGAGTCCGCGCAGGACCTCGTCGTCGCCGGGGAGGCCGCCGACGGCGAGGAGGCGGTCCGTCTGGCCGAACGGCTGCGGCCGGACGTGGTGCTGATGGACCTCCACATGCCCGGGACGGACGGCATCGCCGCCACCGCCCGTACTCTCCGCGTCCACCCGGCCGCCCGCGTCGTCGTGTTGACGACCTTCGACGACGACGACCGGCTCTACCCCGCGCTGAGCGCCGGCGCCTGCGGCTTCCTGGGCAAGGACGTCGAACCGGCGGCCGTGCTCGACGCCGTCCGGCGCGCCGCGGCGGGCGACAGCCCGTACAGCCCGACCGTGCTGCACCGGGTGGTCACCCGCGCCGCCCTGGCCTGGGGCGGAACGGCCGGACGACCGAGCATGGGCACACCGTTCACGCAGCGGGAACGGGAGGTCCTGCGGCTCATTGCCGCCGGCCTCTCGAACAGCGAGATCGCCGCCCGCATGCACATCGGCCTGACCACGGTGAAGACGCACGTGTCCAACCTGATGACCAAGACCGACGCTCCCAACCGGGTGCGCCTCGCCGTCCTGGCCATCCAGGAGGGCATCGCCGACGACTGACACCCGGGCCGGGCCGGCCGGTGGCCGGTGGCCGGTACCGTCGCCCGGCGTCCGGCCCCAGCCTCGGGATGTCGGCCGGAAAGAGGCTGACCAGCAGGCCGTAGGCTTCCGCGGTCGGACGCTCGCCCGCGCCCAGCCGTGCTGCCCGCACCCCGGCCTTCTGCAGTTGACCAGGCGGTGGCGCAGCGGGTGCCCGAGGGCCTTGAGCCAGCGTCGATGATCATCGATGCTTGACCCGGCTTCACATCACGTGCCCGCCCCGCATCACACGCCCCACCGCACCACGCTGGCGAGAGGAACCCCATGCCGCTGTCCATCACCCACGTCACCACCGACCGCCCCGAGCGCTACCTCAAGCAGCTCGTCTCCCACCTGGGCCACAAGACCGGTACCACGCTCGACGCCCAGGACCGCGGCACCGTCACCCTCGGCAACGGCGCGAACTGCGTCATGACCGCCCGCCCGGGACAGCTGGAACTGATCGCGGCCGCGGCCGACGCCGAGGCGCTGAGCCAGGTCCAGGACCTGGTCGCCCGTCACCTGGTGCGCTTCGCCGCCCAGGAGGAACTCACCGTCGAGTGGAACACGCCCGTCGACGGCGCCGAACTGGAGCCGGTCCACCCCCTGGTCGACGGCTACGCACTGCGCCACTGCACCCCCGCCGACCAGGTGCTCCACGACCTCGCCGAGCGGACCAGGGAAGCCACCGGCCGGGCCGCCTGGATGCAGGTCTCGGCCGACGAGGGCGCGCTGCTCACCATGCTGGTGCGGATGCTGGGCGCGAAGTACGCCGTGGAGGTCGGGGTCTTCACCGGCTACTCCTCCCTCTGCATCGCCCGCGGCCTGGCCGAGGGCGGCCGCCTGCTCGCCTGCGACACCAACGCCGAGTGGACCGCCATCGGCCGGGAGCACTGGGAGCGCGCCGGGGTGGCCGACCGGATCGACCTGCGGATCGCCCCCGCCCTCGACACCCTCCGGGCGCTGCCGGACGAGCCGCACATCGACATCGCCTTCATCGACGCGGACAAGCAGAGCTACCCCGCGTACTACGAGGAGATCCTGCGCCGGCTGCGCCCGGGCGGCGTGGTCGTCCTCGACAACGTCCTGCTCGGCGGCCGTTCCCTGGACCCGGCCTACCAGGAGGAGCACCACCTGGCGATGCGCCAGCTGAACGAGTTCATCGCGGCGGACGACCGGGTGGACGCCGTGATGCTGACGGTCCGCGACGGGGTGACCCTGGCGCGCAAGCGGTGACCGCGTGGTGACCGCCGCCGACCCTACGCCTCCTCGCGGCGGCGCCGGACCGGGCCCTACGTGTTCAGGGCCCGTCGTGTCGTGTCGGTGAACGTCTCCACGACGTCCCGGAGGTCCGCGCAGCTCGCGGGGAGTCCGGCCGGGTCGCCGGGGCCTTGCAGGATGTTCTCCACGACGTGCGCCCGGCGGATCCGTCCCCGGGGGTGAGTGCCGGGCGCCGCGCCGTGCTCTAGACGCGTGCCTTCCGCGCCGAGTGCCAGGCCGCCCCGGCCAGTGCCCGCGTGGACCGGAGGAGCGACAGCTGCTCGTGATCGCGGTAGAGCCTCCAGTTGTGCTCGACCAGCGACAGCTTGTTCGAGGACAGTGACCCCGCCCGGCCGGACCGGTAGATCGCCAGCGGTTCCCGCAGCCCCCGGGCGGGGTGCCCGTCCCGCATGATCGCCAGCCACAGCGCGTAGTCCTGCCGCTTCGGCATGTCGGGCATCAGCCGGGTGCCCAGCCGACTCCGGTCGTACATCGCGGTCAGGGCCCCGATGTGGTCCTGCACCAGCATGTCCCGGTACGTCACGCGATCCCTGGCCTCGATCACCCGTCCGTTGGGCGTGAAGTCGCAGGCCTCGCCGGAGTGGTCGCCGTCGACCTTGTAGTAGGAGGTGAACGTCAACGGGGCATCGCCGTCGGCGGCGAACGCGAGCTGCCGTTCCAGCTTCTCCGCGAGCCACATGTCGTCGCTGTCCAGGAAGGCCACGTACTCGCCGCGCGCCCGTGCGAGGGCGAGGTTGCGGGCCTTGGCCGCGCCGCCCTGCCCGGGCGCGGCCTCCGGGCGCACCCGTTCGTCCTGGCGGGCCAGGTCCCGCAACAGGTCCATGGAGCCGTCCGTGGACGCGTCGTCGGTGATCAGCAGCTCGACGTCGGCGTGCGTCTGCGCGAGCACGGAGCGCACCGACGCGCCGACGGTGGCAACCGAGTTGTGTACCGGCATCACCACAGAAACCAGGGGCACAGCAGTTCCTCACCCACCCCCGTTCGGAGGCGTCATGGATCTTGTCGTCGCCGGCCAAGGCTACGTGAGTCCGCCGCCGTGTGCGTCGCCGGGGCGGGCCGTCGCGTGGCCGACCACGCCGTGGACCTGCACCGCAGCGAGCAGCGCACCGCCGATCCACTGCCGGACGGCCCCGGCCCCACACGCCGGCCCCACACGCCGGCCCCATGTCCCGGCCCTACGCGCCGACCCCGCCCCCCCAGCCGTCGGCCCGTCGGCGCGGCAGGCCGCGGTGCGGGTGGCGACTTCGGCCGAACCCGTGCCGATCGACAGTGTCCCGCGCAAGGATGTGGTCCGTCACACCGATTGACGGAGGATCAGATCATGGACGAAGTGACGCCGCCGCAGCGGTCGGGGGACGGCGCGGAGGCGGAGAGCCGGACGACCGTCGTCAACGCGATCCACAACTCGACGGTCAACGGCTCGGTGATCCAGGGCGGCACCGTCACCGTCCAGCTGCCGTCGCCCGCTCCGCCGGAGTGGCCGCTGTCCATCGGCGTCATCCCGATCCTGGCCAGCGCCTTCCAGCCGCGCACCGCCGTGCGCGAGGCGATCGACCGGGTACGGGCCGGGAGCGAGACGGTGGTGCTCTCCCAGGTCCTCGCCGGGGGCGGCGGGGTCGGCAAGAGCCAGCTGGCCGCGCACTACGCCTGGCAGGCCCTGGAGGACGGCGTCGACGTGGTGGTCTGGGCGGCCGCAGCCGACCCGGTCTCCGTCCTGCTCGCGTACGCCGAGGCCGCGGCCGCGGTCCAGCTGCCCGGCGCCACCAACGCCCGCGACCGCGTCGCAGAGGACGCCCGGCTCTTCCTGAACTGGCTCAGCAGCACCGAGCGCAGCTGGCTCGTGGTCCTCGATGACGTCACCGACTTCACCGCCACCGGGCCGGTGTGGCCCGGGCGGTCACGCCGTGGCAACGGCCGGGTCCTCGCCACCACCCGCCAGCGCGGCGCCCACGCGTCCGGCGGCGGGCGGGCCGTCGTCCCGGTCGACGTCTACGACGCGGCCGAGGCCGTCGCCTACCTCCGCGAGCGGCTCACCACCGCCGGCTACCCCTACCTGCTGGACCGGCGGGCCGAGGAGCTCGCCGAGGCGCTCGGACGGCTGCCGCTCGCCCTCGCCCACGCCGCCGCCTACATGGTCAACCAGCAGCGCACCTGCTCGGCCTACCTGGAGATCTTCCGGGAGCGCACCCGCACCCTGGACTCGGTGCTGCCGCCCGAGGCCGACACCGAGCTGTACGGCCGGCCCGTCGCCGCGGCGCTGCTGATCTCGCTGGACGCCGCCCAGCAGACCGAGCCCAAGGGCCTCGCCGTCCCGGCCGTCCGACTGGCGGGCCTGCTGGACCCGGCCGGACACCCCCGCGAACTCTGGACCACCAGGGCGGTGACCGACTACCTCACGGAGCAGCGCGCCACGGAGCAGCGAGCCACGGAGCAGGGCGCCGCCGGAGCAGCGGTGCCCGGTCCGGCGGCACCCGGCGGCGGCTCCGACGCGGAGCCGGCCGAAGCGGGAGAGCCCCCGCCGGTCACAGCCGACGAGGCGCTCACCGTCCTCGCCGTCCTGCACACCTACAACCTGATCGGCAACTACCCGGCCGGGGTCGACATCCCGCACCGGGGCACGGTGGCCGCCCACCGTGAGGTCTCCATCCACGCCCTGACCGCCCGCGCGGCCCGGGACACCACCCCGGACCCGACCCCCGCCCGGTCCGCGGTGATGTTCGCGATGTACCGGCTCTGGCCGGAGGAGGACCACCTCGACCACCGCCTCGCCGCCTGCCTCCGGGCCAACACCGAGACCCTTCGTGACACGGTCGGGCCGGAGGCCCTCCGGCTCTTCCCGGGATTCGCGCTGCGGCAGAGAGCAGGGCTGAGTCTCCTCGGCGCCGGTCTGCACGCCGAAGCCCTCGACCACTGGACGCAGGAGGCCGAGGCCGACACGGCGGAACTGGGTCCCGAGGACGAGCGCACCCTCGCCTCACAGGCCAACCTGGCCGCCGCCTACGCACTGGCCGGACGGGCCGCGGAGGCCCTCGCCCTCCGGAAGCGGGTCGCGGTCGAGTTCGAGCGCCTCCTCGGCGCCGACTCCCCCAAGACCCTCGTCGCCCTCGCCTCCGTCGCCGGCTCCTACACGGACCTCGGCTACGAGGGCGACGCCATCACGCTCAAGGAGCACGTCCTGGCCGTCAGGGAACGGGTCCTGGGCCCGTCCCACTCCGACACCGTGAACGCGCGGAACAACCTCGCCCTCGCCTACGAGATCAACGGGCGGCACGACGAAGCACTCGTCCTGAAGGAACGGGTCGTGATGGAACTCGCGACCCTGCTCGGCACGGGCGAACACCCCCGCATGCTCATCGCACTGGCGAGCCTCGCCTCCAGCTACGCCCAGGCCGGGCGGCTGGGGGACGCGATGGAGATCGAGGAGAAGGTGCTGGAGGTCTCCGAGCGCATCCTCGGGCCCGACCACCCCGACACCATCGCCGTCCGGGTCTCGCTCGCTTCCTCGTACGCCGCGACGGGGCGGGACGAGGAAGCCTTCGTCCTGCGGAAGCGGGCCGTGGCGGACCGGTACCGGGTCCAGGGCCCCGAGCATCCCGACACCCTCAAGGCCCTCGCCGACCTCTCGGTGTCGTGCCGGAGGACCGGCCGCCACGAGGAGGCCGTCGCGATCGCGGAGCACGTCCTCCCGCTCCGGTCGCGGATCCTCGGCCGGGACCACCCCGACACCTTGATCTCCGCCGGCAACCTCGTCAACGCCTACGCCACCGCGGGCGAAACGGAGCGGGCGCTGAAGCTCGCCGAGACCCTGCGGCCGCACCAGGAACGCGTCTTCGGCCCCCACGACGACACCACGCTGTCGGGGCGCCACGCCGTGGCACTCCTCCGCGTCCACCGCGGGGAGTCCGTCCTCGCCGAGGATCCGGCGCAGGCCGCGAGGGACGCCGAACTGGCCATCGAGGCGGTCGGCCCGCACGTGCTGCCCCGGTTGCCCGCACTGGACGAGGCACTGGAGGACGCCTACCGCCTCGCCGAGGCGGCCCGGGCCGCGCTGTAGGCGTGCCACGGTGCCCCTGGTGCCGGCGCCGGGGTGGAGGACTGAGAGAGGCGGTACCGCCCGCCGGGGCATGCCGGCCACCACTCGTCGGAGGGCATGTGCCGGCTACCAGTCGTCGGCGAGACGTTCGGCGAGTGCGTGGATCTGCGGGTCGTACGGCCAGCGATCGGCGAGGGCCGTCACGGCCGTTCGCTGCAGCTGCCAGTCGGAGTCGTCGGCGGCCCGCTCGCGCAGCAGTTCCTCGGTGGCGGGGTCGTCGCGCCAGCCGCCTGCCAGTGCCCCGATCGCCGCGCCCCGGCTGATCGGGCCGGTTCCGCCGGTGACGATCCGTCGGAGCAGCGCACCGGTCCCGGGGTCGTGCCAGCCGGCCGCCAGGTCGTGCACGACGGCGGCGCGCAGGTCGTCGTCGGGCTCGTCGACGGCGAGCCGGCGGAGCAGGTCGGCGGTCCGCGGGGTGCGGAAGCCCGTGACGAGGGCGTGGACGGCGTTCCGACGGACGCGGGGCGCGGTGTCGTTCTCGGCCCTGTCCTCCAGCCGTGCGACGGTGTCGGGGTGGTCACGCCAGCCGGTTCCCAGCGCCAGTACCGCCGCCGCGCGGACGAACTCGTCGTCGTCACCTGCGAGTCCGCGCAGCAGTGACCCGGTGGCCGGGTCGTCGTGCCAGCCGCCGGCGAGGGCGAGGACGGCCACCACCCGGCCTCGCGACCCGCCCCTCCCTTCGGCGACGCCGTACAGAAGTGTTTTGGCGTCGGGACGGCCGGGCCACCCCGAGCCGACGGCCCGCAGTGCGGCCCGTCGCACCGGCTCGCCGGCGCCGGAGGCGGCGAGCTCGCACAGCCACGGCAGCGTTCGCGGATGGGTGTGCCACGTCGTGGCCAGGACCCACACCGCGGCCACCCGGACCTCGTCGTCGGGGTGCTCCTCGGCCAGTTCGCGCAGCAGCACGGGGGTCCGCGCATCGCTGCGCCGGTCGACGACGAGGGGCTTCAGCACGGCATGGCGCGGATCCTCCGCAGCGGGCGGCGGCGCCGGCCGGGCGGGATCCGGGGTGACGGGCGGGGCGATGGGCGGATCGACGGCCGGGGCGACGGGCGGATCGACGGCCGGGGTCTCGGGCGGGGTCTCGGCGCGGGTGAGCGCCCGGTTCGCGGCCTCTCGTACCCATGCTTCGCTGCCGGCGTCGGCGGCGACCGAACGCAGCAGTGCCACGGTCTGCGGATCGTCGGGCCGGCCCTCGGCGAGGATGTGGAACGCCCTGGTCCGCAGGTGCGGGTCCGGATCACGGGCGGCGCGGTCGCGCACCACGGCCGCAGCGTCCGGGTCACGCGGCCAGCCCCTCGCGAGGGATTCCAGCGCGGCGAGGCGGACCGAGTCGTCGGGGTCGTCGGTCGCGGACCGGCGTATCAGGGCGAGCGCCCCGGGCTCGCCCCGCCGGCCGTCGGCGAGCGCGGCCAGCGCCCCCTGCCGCAGGTGCCGGTCGTCGTCGGTGAGGCACCTTTCCAGCCACTCCCCGATGGACCGGTCCCGGGGGCAGGCCAGTGCGAGTAGCCGGAGCGAGCCCCTTCTGACGTCTCCGTCCGGGTCCGTCCCGGCGAACTCGCGCAACAGTTCGGCGAGTTGCGGATCGTCGGGCCGTTCCTGGATGAGTGCGCGAAGTGCCTCCTCCCGGCCGGCGGGCACCGGGTCGAAGACCGCCCGGCTGAACAGGCCTTCGCGGAACTCGTCGTCGTCGCGCAGCAACGCGGCGCCGAGCCGCGCAGCCGGCGGCACCTCGAACCAGACGAAGTTCGATCCCTCCCTCATGACGTTCAGGAACCGGCCGTACACCCGGTACCAGTCGTGGTACCGCCGAGCGGCTGCGGAGTCGGCCGCGCCGATCCGGCCGAGCACCGGCGGTAGCGTCTCCGCCAGTGCGCGACTCAGTGCGGACCCGGGAAAGGCCCGCTTCTCGACCACGTACTCGATGAGTTCGATCACCGCGTCGACGACCGCCGAGCACTGGCCGCCGAGCTCGCCGGGCTCACGGACCTCACCGAGGCACCTGGCGGCGAGCACGATGTGCTGTGGTGTCGCGTCCGAGGACGCCCCCGTCCGTCGCAGGAACCACAGCGGATCGGCCGCGAGGAGGTGGTCGACGATCCGGCCCGCGAGACGCGGTTCGACCATCCCCGCGACCAGGACGAGGGTCTCGTGCCAGGTGGGGTCTGCCCATTGCTCGCCGTACACCTGGTCGACGAGGGCGTCCTCGGTCAGGCTTCGCTCGACGGTCAGCCGGTACCGGATGTCCGCCGCGGCGTGGTATTCGAGGAAGCCCTGGTGGGGGAAGCCGAGGCCGTCGGCGCGGTGGACCAGCAGTCCGGTGTGCCGGAGGAGGTTCTCCAGGAAGGCCTCCCAGCGCTCCGGGCGGACCTTGCCGGGGCGGCGCACGGCTTCGTGCGAGGCCAACGCCTCGGTGATCGGCGAGCCGTGGTCCGCGAGCCTCCGGTGGGCGAGGTAGCCGATCAGCTCGGGCAGCCGTTCGTGGACCTGCCGTGCGGCGGCCTCGGCTTCCGCGCGCGCCCGTGGACTCTGGACGCTCTCCACGAGGTGCCTGATCGATTCTTCGTGGCTCCTCGCCACCTGCTTGCTCTGGTTGTTCTGGTAGAGCAGGTCGGTGAAGTCCTCGTACACCGCGGCCCGGCCGTCGGGCAGCGAGCGCCCGGGCTCGGCGAGGTAGAGCCGGCACAGCATGAAGGCCATCAGCGGGACACGCGCCGCTTCGTCCAGGGAGCCTTCGCGGAGCGCACCGGCGAGGTGGCCGGCGTGGCGGGTGGCTTCTTCTCGCGGCCACCGGGTGCCAAAGTACTTCTCCAGGTAGGTGTGCAGGTCGTGCGAGGTGAACGGCTGCAGTTCGTAGTGCGGCGTCCTGAGGCCGAGGACGCGGTCGAGGACGTCGAGTTCGCCCTCGGCGAGAGGGCGGGTCGCGACGACGCACCGGTACAGCGGCGGGTCCGCCGCGACGGCGTTGGCCAGCTTCTCCAGGACGGCGCGGCGCATGCGCGCGTCGGGCAGCTCGTCGAGGTCGTCGACGAGGAGGTGCCAGTGAGCCCCGGCCCAGGGCCGCCGCAGGAAGCGGTCCCGCGTCAGTACGGGGTGCCGCCCGAAGGTGCCCAGCTTCCCGGTGGCGTCGGCGAGCACGTCGGGTACGTGCCTGTCCTCGCCGACGAGGGCGTGAGCGCTCACCCACACCGGGACGGCCGGGCCGTACTTCCCGGGGCTGTGCGTGTCGTCGAGCAGTTCACCTGCCGTGTCGCGCAGCCGCGCACGCAGCAGGGTGGACTTGCCGACTCCGGGGCCGGCGACGAGCACGCACATCCGGTCGGCCTTCCGGAAGACCGCCTCGGCCGGCTCGAACGGAACGACGGCACCGGCGCGACCTCCTCCTCCGGTGGCCGGGCCGTCGCCGGGCCCGGTACGCCCGTCCCGGGCCGCAGGGCGGCTGCGCTGGCGCACATAGACGTCGACCAGGGACGGCGGTTCGGCGAAGTCCTGGTACGGGTGCTTCTCGGCAGCCTTCCGGGCGGCGGCGAGGTAGCCGCGCACCTCCTCGTCCATTCCGGTCCCGCGCCGGGCGTCCTCGTAGAGCTCCTTCCAGCGGGGGAACTCGCGCTGCACGTGGCGCTCGCTCCTCCCGCTGGTCCATTCCAGCATCACGGCGACCACGGCCCACAGATCGGCGAGATCCTTCGGGACGGTGGGCTCCCGCGATCCCCCCGGCTTGGGGAACCACTCGTTGACCGTCGTGACGGGCAGATCCCTGCCGCCGCCGGGTCCTGCTGCTGCGCGCAGGCGCCTGTTGGCCTCCGCGACCGCGGTCTTCTGGTTCTTGTCCCTGGCGCGCAGGTCGCGCAGCGCTTCGCCGAGCCGCCCGAGCTCCTGCGCCAGGGCTCGCCGTCCGGCGTGCTTGTTCCTCGCGCTCACGTCCCAGCCCTCCCGCTCGACTGCCGCTCCGGCCAAGCCGATCCGGCCGATCCGATCCGGCCGATCCGGCGCCCCCGGACCATGGTCCTCCCACCTGGCAGCTCGCGGACGGAAATCCGGCGATCCGGCATCCGTAGCCTCCCTGGCGCGTCATGGAGAAGCTGCCCGTGGCCGCCCCGCCCGGGGAAGGCCGAGGCTCCTCGGGAAGGACTGACGCATGGACATCTGGTGGGCAACGGTGGCCCTGGCCGGGCTCGCGATCCTCGCGATCGCCCTGGTGACCATCACCGGCCTCGCGCTGAAGGACACCGCCTCCGAGGACCGCGCCGGCATCCTGCGCGCCGTCGCGGAATGCGTGCGGGAACTGCGCCGAGGCCGATGACGGCCCTGGCCCCGAGCCCGCCACGGCGCCTCGCCCCCTGCCCCAGCGGCACTTGGTCCGGCTCCACCCCGCCGCCCCCTTCAAGTGCAGGCGCCCCACCCCCGCAAGCTCGACGGTGCTGCCCGACCTCGCCACCGTCGACGCACTGCCGGACGTCGAAGCGGCCGGCCGCCGGCACGAGGCCGCCATCATCCTGACTGGTTGGGGCATGCCGAGTTTCACGAAGACGTTCGCCACGTGTCTGCTCACAGCGGCGCCCGAGAGGACCAGTTCTGCCGCGATCTCCGTGGTGGAGCGGCATCCGGCCATGAGGGCGAGCACCTCCTGCTCGCGGGCGGTGAGCCCACCAGATCTGGGCGGCCGGTCCGGACGGTTCCGGTAGGGGAGAGGGGTGCTCGGGGGTAGGGTTCAGCTCTCGGACTGCCGGGCAGCCGTGAGGAGTTGGCGCTTCACGTGTTCGTAGTCGGCCCGGGCCCGTGGGTCGCCGCGATGGTAGTCGCTCCAGAACCCGGGGCGCTGCCAGCGGGCGTCCGCGAGGCGGGTGCGGCCGTCGGCGATGGCCAGGGTCCAGCCGGGCGGTATGCGGGTGTCCACCGTCTCGAAGCCGACCGGGTCCCAGAGGAGTCCGGGGTCGGGTGAGTCCGGGCCGAGGACACGGATCTGGCAGTCGATGTCGTAGGTGACCATCTCCAGGACCGGGTAGATGCCGCCCACACGAATCCCGTGGTACTCGGCAACAGGGAAGTCGCCGTCGGGATGGATGATCTCCAGGCATCTGACTCTCATGGGTGGCAGTCTCGCCCAGGCCGATCGTCGGGCACCGTCCGGGGCACCGCGACGCGTCCGACGAAGCGTGGAAGGCCGTCGATCAGCCCGGTTCCGACACGTGCGGCCGAATGCGGAAGCCACGCGCGCCGTCAGCAGGCGCCACGCACCTCTTGGCGCCGTCCCCGCCGCCCCCGCCGTCCTCGCCGTCCTCGCCGTCCTCGCCCAGCTCAAGCCGAGCTGGGCGGTCGTCCGATCTGATGGGCATATCGTCCGCTCAATACGGCCGAATGGGTTACCGACGTGCGATCACGAACACCCACCCACCGGTCCCCACTAGCTTGGTGCGTGCACGCCCTGACGGGTGGGCGTGGGTTCGGGAGGAGTGCACCATGCGTAGATTGTCGATCATCGTGGCGGCGGTCACGGGGGCCGTCGCCCTCATCCTCGGGAGTGCCGCCGTGGCGGGGCCGCCGGGGCCGCGGCTCGCCGCGCGCTACCTGAACATCCACCAGTGCGTGTACTACGGCCCCGGTGGGCACTACACCAACCTGCTGCCGAACACCGCCGACACGTCCTTCAACACCGGGACGAACCTCTCCGACACGCCCGACACGGCGCTGTCCTGCGGTCCGGGGAGCGGGGGCTGGATGCCGGCGCCCGCCAACTCGGCGGTGAAGGCGTTCGACCTCGCCGCCGGCCGCTACCTGAACGTCCACCAGTGCGTGTACTTCTCGGGCGGCCAGCACTACACGGCCATCCTGCCGAACACCCCGAACGTCAACTTCAACACCGGTACCAACGTCTCCGACACGCCCGACACCGTGCTGCGGTGCAGCCCGGGCGGGGGCGGCTGGACGCTGACGCTCGCCAACTCCGCCGTCAAGTCCTTCGACCTGGCCGGCAACCGCTTCCTCAACCTGCACCAGTGCGTGTGGACGTCGGCCGGCATGTACTACATGGGCCTGCTGCCGAACACCCCGAACGCCAACTTCAACACCGGCACCAACGCGGCCGACACCGCCGACACCGCGCTCAGCTGCCGCCCCGGCGGTGGCGGTTGGTCGCTCGACCCCCTGGACTCGGCCCTCCGCCCGCTGGGCAGCTGAGCCGGGAGGGTCGCACGGGGCAGTGATCCGCGGGGCGGCGACGGGGGCGCCGACCCGTCGCGGCCCCGCCGCACGTACCGAGGCCGGAACGTGGGCGAGCGCCGGGTGGACGGGTCGTGCAAGCCCGATACCCGGCCTGCCGCCCCGGTGGCAGGGCGCCGCAAACTGACTGGCCGTCATCGATGCCACGCCGTCCGCCTGCACTGCGCCGCTGCGTGCCCGCCGGGGTTTCCTCGTGCCGTCCGGGCCGCTGGTGGGCGGCCTGGGCGACGCTGTTGCGCCCCGGTGGGTCGCTTCGGTCGCTTCGGTCGCTGTGCCGACTGTCGTCTACGGTGTCGGCGCCGTCAGGTAGCGCTGGAGCGTGGGTCCGAGCCAGTCCACGATCTGCTCGGGGGAGAGGTCCACGCTCTCGGGGAATCGCAGTACGTAGCGCGTGAGTGCGAGTCCGAGCACCGTCGAGGCGCACAGTGCCGCCCGCGCCGGTGCCTGCTCGGGTGCGGGGCCGACGCGGCGGGCCAGTGGGATCAGCTGGTCGCGCAGCACGCTGTGCATGCGCTCGGCGGCGGTGGGGTCGGTGGCGCCGACCCGCATCAGGGCGGTGAGCTCGCCGTTCTCCTCCCACAGGGTGAGGAAGTGGCGCACCAGGGTGCGGCCGATCTCCTCGCGCGGTTCGACGGGCAGGCCGGGCAGGCCGGGGTCGATGGCGACGGCAGCCGCGAACAGGCCGGCTTTGTTGCCGTAGTAGCGCATCACCATCGACGGGTCGATCTTCGCGTCGCGTGCGATGGCCCGGATGGTCGCCTTCTCGTAGCCGTCCGCCGCGAACCGCTCGCGGGCCGCGGCGAGGATCGTGGCGCGGGTGGCGTCGGAACGCCGGGCAGCCTGCTGGTTCTCCGTGGTGCCGGTCATGCCAACGACTGTAGGCCAACAGGTGTTGACAGTCCAGAATCGCCGCTCTACGTTTGCCAACAAGCGTTGACCAACAAGCGTTGGCATCGCGGCTGTCGCCGAACAGCCCGTGCGGCAAGGCGACATGAGTGCCCGACAGATCCCCTTGTGCGGCATGGGCGGCGAGCGCCGCCGGATCCGGTGCCGCGGGGCAGACCGAGAGCGAGAGGAAGTACCGGAGATGGCCGAGCTGCAGAGCCTGGACCCGAGCACGCCGCTGTTCGCGCAGTTCACGCAGGACACCGGGCCGATCGTCCTGGCCAACACGTTCGTCGTTCCGAAGGAGAGGACCGAAGCCTTCCTGGCGCTCTTCCGCAGGCAGGCGGAGTTCATGCAGGCCCAGCCGGGATTCGTCAGCCTGCAGATGCACAAGGGGGCGGCGGGCAGTCGGCTCCTGATGAACATCGCGGTCTGGGAGTCCACCGGGGCGCTCGCCGCGGCCTTCGGCAGCCCGGAGTTCCAGCGCCTGGCGGCCGAGTTCCCCGACGACATCGTGTCGTACCCGCACGTCTTCGAGCGGATCGACGCGTGACACCACGCATCGATGCGCAGGGCCGGGGCGCCGCGGCGTCCCGGCCCCGCCATCCGCGCTCACCCACCCGGTTCTGACTGAACCGCACCGAGGCACGCAAGGAGAAGACCCGTGTCACTGAAGAAGATCAACACCGTCCTGGCCACCGCCTTCGTCCTCTTCATCCTCTGGTTCGGGACGGAGTTCATCCTGAGCCCGGCGACTACGGCACCGGGGTTCGGCCTGCCGGCCTGGCCGTCCGGCGACGGCGGCGGCTTCCTCGTCGTCAAGGGGATCCGTGACGTCGTCCTGGCCCTGGTCCTGGGCGTCCTGCTGGTGACGGGCCACCGCCGGGCACTGGGCTGGGTGCTGCTCGTGGAGGCCCTCGCCGCCTACGGCGACATGGCCACCGTGCTCGCCCACCACGGCTCGGCGGCCACCGCTCTCGGCGTCCACGGCCTGACCGCGACCCTCATGGCGTCCACCGGCCTGCTGATGCTTCGCGAGACCCGCAAGACCGTGGCGGCCCCGGGGACGACCGTCCCGCAGCCCGCCTGATTCCATCGCCCCGGGGCCGCGCAGCCTGGGAGCGGCGCCCGGGTCGCGCTGAACCCCGAGTCGAACCCCGATCGCCCGCCGAACTTCGAATGAGCTCCGTGGGACCAGCGCGTCCTCCGGCGACGTCGTCGCAGCCGCAATGGTCGACCGCACGGCCCACCACACCGAGGTCCGCACCCTTCCGGAGACTCCTACCGGACCGCCGACGACGCCGACTCCTGGCGGGGGAGAGCAGCGCTCACCACGACAGGGTCAGCCCTGCCAGTCCGCCGAGCGATAGACGTGCTCACGCCCTTCACGGTCTTCGAACTCGACGCTGAAGGACAAGCGGGTCCCGTTCAAGGTGTCCAACAGGTCAGCGATGCGATCGGGGTCCACGAACCCGCTGAACAAGACGGGCTCACCCGGACACAACTCAAGCGCCGCGCAGGCATTCTCGACCTCGAACTCGGTCCAGCTTGATCGCCGGACCCGCCAGCCTGCGCGGTGGAACAACTCGGCCACGCGTTGAACATCGGCGAGCCTTGCCAGTAACCCCCACACGTTGTTGCCAAGAGCGAGTTGGGCCAAAGCAGCGTCGTCAAGACCTGGCCCGTCGGTCCCGCCAGTGGTGAAGTTCGCGCCGGACAGTACCGGACAGACCTCAGCAGCCTCACGCACGAGTCGGCACTCAAACCCGAACCGACCCCAGGGGCCAACCCACGGAGCCACCAGCCGCAACGAACGGGTCGAGCACGCCCCGCCGATCCGGCTGGACCGAGGTCCGGGACTGGCACTTCGCCACCGGTGCCGAAGCCCCCGGCAGCCCGCCGGCACGGCCGCCTGACCTCACCCGGACCGGCGGCCCGTGACCGCACCGGCCAGACCGGCTCGACTATCCGGGGGATACGGTTCCGCTAAAAACAGTGCCAAGGAAATATCGGTGGACGGGATTCTTTGTCCCAGAGGGGATGTGCACGCACAACTCGGGCAGATTGTTGATCAAGATGCTCAGATCATGCTCAGTTATGACCCTAGGAAACAGTGCGAATGCTTTACTGGTTATGTCGCTACCAGCCAGTAGCAGCAGGCCGGGGGGATCGAGGTGGCGCTTCACAGTGTCATGCAGGGTGCTTGACCTGCTGATTCGTCAGTCTTCGACAGCCTTGGTCGCATTGCGCGGTCGGCATCGGAGCGGGCTGACCGTGTTCGCATCGGGTAAATCCATGACCCTTCTTCGCCATGTCTTTGTTCAGGGGGTGCCTCCATGTGGTTCATGTGGAGCGGAGTGATCGTGTTCGTCATCGTCACGGTCTCCAGAGGATTCCTGCTGGGGGGCAAGCAGCGTGCCGGATTCGCCGTCTACCGTGACGCCGTGGCCATCGGCGCAGGCCTGGCTGCTGCCGTGGTGGCCTACCTCATCGGCACCGTCATGGATCTGCACCAGTCGGTGGCCGGCATGTCCGGACTGTTCTGGGGCCTGGCCGTGCTGGAGATCGCTCACTACGGCCGCCACCGTGCCCACGTGTAGCACCCCGGACGGCGATCGATGAACGCCATGGCAGGCAGCCCACGCGAGCCACGCGTGGGCTGCCTGCCCATAGGCACGAGCCCGCCTGGGCCGCCTAGGCCGCACGCTGAGCACCCCGCCAGGGGCACTGCCCGGCGGCCCGGCCGGTCCGCCGGGCAGTGCCCCTGGCGGATCCGTGGAGACACCGCACGTTGTCGGTCGTCAGGCCACCTCCGGGAGTTCGGTCGGAAGAGACCTGCCGCTGATCGATCGAGCTGTGGGGCGAGCGGGAGAGCCTCGCCTTGTCGGTGGCCGGTGGCATGATCCTCGTCAATGACGCGAGGAGGTCATCGTGGGGACGTGGGACATCGGCCCGTTCGACAACGACACGGCCGCCGACTTCGCCGGAGCGCTGGATGAGGTCGCGCCCGTCGAGCGTGAGGCCATGGTTCGTGGGGTTCTCACCCGGACGTTGAACGCGTCGGGCTACCTCGATGAGGCGCAGGAGGCGGTGGCTGCGGCCGCACTGATCGCGGCCCAGTGCCCTGGAGGTCGGCAGGTCGTCTCCGGATATGGTCCGCAGAGTGTGATGCCGATGTTCGCCGAGGACCTCCGCCTGCTCGCCGGCGAGGCCCTCGTGCGCATCGCTTCCGATGAGTTCGGCATCGCCGAAAGCTGGGTCGCGGCCGCCGACTGCGCTCGGTGGATCGCCATGATCGAGGCTCTTCGTTCCGTCCTCGACCCACCACCTCCGTCGATCGAGGTTCCGCTCTTCGACGACGCGTAGGCGCGACAGGCCGGCTCAGTGACGGGCGGGTGAGGCGAGGCGGCTGCAGCCATCAGTCCGCGCCCAGGTCACCGCTGTCCGACCTTCGGAGCGGCGGCCGGCCGGTGTGGAGGCCGACGCCGATCCCGAACGTGTTCGTTACGATCAGGGTATGGACGTGAAACGAGAGCCGGTCAGCCGCCGTGTGCGTCCCGCGAAGCCCGCTCTGACCCGGCACGGCATCGTGGAGACGGCCATGCGGATCATGCGCGCGGAGGGGCTGGAGAAGGTGACCATGCGCCGGCTCGCCCAGGAGCTGGACACCGGCCCCGCGTCCTTGTACGTCTACATGGCCAACACCGCAGAACTGCACGCGGCCGTCCTGGACGCGCTCCTGGGAGAGGTCGACCTGGCCGCCGGAGAGGCGGGAGAGGGCTGGCGGGAGCGGCTCTTCGCGGTGCTCTCCTCCTATACCCGGGTCCTGTTCGAGCACCCGCAGCTCGCCCGCTCGGCTCTGGTGGCCCGGCCCAGCGGCGTGAACTACCTGCGCCTGGTCGAACGCGTCCTCGGTCTGCTGTCCGCTAGCGGCGCGCCCCGGGGGCAGGTGGCCTGGGGTGTCGACAACCTTCTGCTGCATGCCACGGCCACCGCCGCCGAGCACGGCACCCAGCAGCGCGACCCTGCCTCGCGCGAGGACTGGGACGCGCTGACGCAGGCCGTGAGCGCCGTGGATGAGACGACCCACCCGATGATCAGCGCGCATATGCCGGCGCTGCTCGCCGGAGCTGTCGAGGACCGTCTGGCCTGGGGCTTCGACGTCCTGGTCAACGGCATCACCCACACCCCCCTTCCTTCCGGCGCCGACTGAGCGTCCTCTTTCCGATCCGGCCCCGGGCGCTGCCGCTCCCGGGGTCTTTTCGCATGCGCAGCCGCGACGAACTTGTTCGTAACGAACATGTTCGTTACGTTGGAAGGGCCGCAGCATCCGGCGGCACGGCCGGGCACGGGGCAACCCCTCGCCCGGTCGACACCCGGCACCACGACCTTCCGGAGGCACCCATGAACACGCACTTCCCCGTCGCGATCATCGGCGGCGGCCTGGGCGGCCTTACCGCCGCCCGGGTGCTGCACGTCCACGGCATCCAGGCGGCCGTCTTCGACCTGGAGGCGTCCGCTGAAGCCCGAACCCAGGGCGGCATGCTCGACATCCACGAGGACAGCGGCCAGCAGGCCCTGCGCGCCGCCGGCCTCCACGACGACTTCCTCAAGATCATCCACCCGGGCGGCCAGGCCCTGCGCCTGCTCGGCCCGGACGGCACGGTCCACGTGGCCGAGGAGGACGACGCCACCGGCGGCCGGCCCGAAGTGGACCGCGGCGACCTTCGTGACCTCCTCCTGAACTCCCTGCCCGACGGCACCGTCCACTGGGGAAGGAAGGCCACTGGCGCCCGCCCGCTGGACGGGGGACGCCACGAAGTGTCCTTCGCGGACGGCACCACCCTCACCACCGACCTGCTGGTCGGTGCCGACGGCGCCTGGTCGCGCATCAGGCCGCTGCTCTCGGACGCCGTCCCCGGCTACACCGGCATCTCCTTCGTCGAGACCGACCTCTTCGACGCCGACACCCGTCACCCGCGCAGCGCCGCCGTCATCGGCGGCGGGTTCTTCCTCTGCCTCGGCGGCCGGAGCGGCTTCCTCGCCCACCGGGAGACCGACGGAAGCCTGCACGTCTACACCGCGCTCAAGGCCGCCGAGGACTGGCTGGACACCGTGGACTTCCGTGACGGCGACGCCGCCAAGGCCGCCGTCCTGGCCCACTTCGAGGGCTGGCACGAGGACCTGCGAGCCCTGGTCGCCGACGCCGACACCATCACCCCGCGCCGTATCCACGCCCTGCCGGTCGGGCACCGCTGGGACCGCGTCCCCGGCGTGACCCTGCTCGGCGACGCCGCCCACCTGATGTCCCCCTTCGCCGGCGAGGGCGCCAACCTCGCCATGTTCGACGGCGCCGAACTGGGGCGGGCCATCGCCGCCCACCCCGGCGACACGGAGGCAGGCCTCACCACCTACGAGAACGCCCTCTTCCCGCGCAGCGAGGCCTCCGCCACCGAGTCCGCCGCCAGCCTCAACACCATGTTCGGCGACGACGGCCTGGAGAAGATGACCGCCTTCCTCACCAGCGCCCCGGCCCGCGCGTAACAGCCCCTCGGCGGGAGCGGCAGCCTGCCGCCGAAGACCCTTCAGCGCACGCCCGCCGTCCCACCTGACCGTGTTCTCACCGCCCGGCGGCGGCCGGGCCTTCTCCGACCGGAGGCATCATGCTGAACCTCGCGATCATCGTGGCCAGCACCAGCACCAGCACCAGCACCAGCACCGGACGCGTCGCCGTCCGATCGACAGGCTGACGGCGACCGGGCGCAGCTGCCGCCGACGGTCGGCATCGCGAGGACGAGAGCCCGCTGGGCGGGGTTTGCGGGCGGCGGTCACGCCGCGGACGGGGCCGTGATCCTCTCGCCCAGGCCTGGAGGAGTATGTCGGGCTGCTCCAGATGGCTCTGGCCTTCGAGGGCGTCGAGGTCTGGGACGAGTGCCTGGACAATGTGGCTCAAGGTGAGTACGAGGTCGAATGCCCTTGCTGCGGCGTCGGTTCGAAGCGGCCCCACCGAGGCTGGGCACCAGTGATCTGCTTGGATCCGGGCATGACGGATTGGTCGAAGCTCAGCGACGCGTTCGGTTCTGCGGAGGGTGTGCCCGCCCTGCTCGAACGGTTCGCGGCCGACCCGCGGGGTGTCTGGCCGGAGCTGATGGACCGGCTGTGCCCACAGCTCGACACCGCGTTCTCGGCGAGTTTCGCGGCGCTTCCGAGGCTTGTCGGGATCGCGGCCGGCCGGGAACCGGAGGATCGTGGCTGGGTCCTGTTCGCGGCGGGCCCGATCGTGTCGTCCGCCCGGCGATCGGTCGAAGGCGTCGCCGCGCGGGAGGTCTACTCGTCGGAGATCGCCGAGCTCGCGCGGCTCACCGGAGATTGCCTCCGTCTGCCGCTGGGCCTGGAGGAGTATGTCGGGCTGCTCCAGATGGCTCTGGCCTTCGAGGGCGTCGAGGTCTGGGACGAGTGCCTGGACAATGTGGCGCAAGGTGAGTACGAGGTCGAATGCCCTTACTGCGGCGTCAACTTGTTCATCGTGCTCGGCGAGGAGGGCTTCTTCTCGTGCAGCGATGACTACGCGCTGGGGGAGGCTGAGAAGACACCGCTGCGGGCAACTGGTCCGGCAGAGCTGGAGGGCGTTGCCGGGCGGCTTCACGGTCAAGCCCTCGCCGACGGACAGCCGGTCGTTGCCGAGAGGCTGTTGTATCTGTTCGGGCAGTCGTCCTGCACGGACTGCGGGACGGGGTTCTCAGTGGCGGACCGCGTGGTTGCGAACGCCATGCCTACCTGGTGAGCGTCGGCTACGTGACCGCCTCGACGCTCTGTCGGGCCTTGGTGCGGGCGAGGCGGTAGGGCTCGGTGCCGGTCTCCGCGCGGTCAGCGCCCGGGCGCGGTGCAGGCCAGCCGCAGGGTCGGCCG
The DNA here is from genome assembly GCF_040303045.1 of Kitasatospora sp. NPDC096140. Classification (NCBI taxonomy): domain Bacteria; kingdom Bacillati; phylum Actinomycetota; class Actinomycetes; order Kitasatosporales; family Streptomycetaceae; genus Kitasatospora; species Kitasatospora sp. NPDC096140. The sequence goes on along the minus strand of NZ_JBEOUW010000015.1, from coordinate 69,812 downwards.
CGATCCGGAGCAGGAACGGCACGGCCGGTGCGGCCGCGGCCCTGTTGTAGTACCCCCACGACGACCGCACCTCCCGGGCCCGGCACGTCGGGCCCGGAGCGGATCCGGGTATCCGGCCGATCATGCCATCCGCTACGGACAGTCCACCCGCCCCGGCCGCCGGTCAGAGCCGTGGCACTCCGCTGCACGCTCCGTCGTCGCCGGTGATGAGTGGGGCGTGCCCCGGCATCGAGCACCCCAGGGGCACGGCCGTACCCTGCGCGGCAGCTCGCCTCCAGACCGCGTTCAGGCGCGGCGGCGAGTACCCGCGTGCCTCCCTGGAGCGGGAGTTCCGGCTGCGCCGGGCCGCGCTGGTTGACGGCTTGGCGCTGCGCAGCCGCGACGAGTGCGACATCGCCGGGGCCGCGCGTACCGCTGCCCGTCTGCGGTCAGCCCCCGGCCGCAGAGCGGTGCGGGCCGTCGCTACGGCGCCGCAGCCGCGACCGGTTCGTCGTCGATGTGCTGGAGGCGACTGCGGGCGGTGACCCGGTCCTCGCCCGACAGTGCGGCCCAGCGCTCGTCCGCCCACACCGCGTGGGAGGCCTGCCGCTCGGCCTCCTCAAGGCGGGCGGACTCGGCAAGCTGCTCCTCACTCAGCCCCCGCCGGGTGGCACCCGGCATTGCCCGTCCCGCCGCCCGACCCTCTAAGCGGATAGTTCATCCGATTGTGTGCTACCGTCCGAGCAAGCGGATGAACTATCCGGATATCTGGGTGGAGGGGCACATGATGAAGACAGCCGTGGTCACAGCAGGGACGGCCGGCATCGGGCTGGAGACGGCCCTGGGACTGGCCGACGCCGGGTTCTCGGTCACCGTGGTCGGACGCAACACCGACCGCGGTGCCCGGGCGGTCGACCGAATCAACGCAACGAACCCAGCGCATCCCGGACGGTTCCTGCCCGCCGACCTCGGCTCGCTCGACCAGGTGCGCGCGCTCGCCGACCGGATCGCCGCCGAGCACGTCGCCTCCGGCAACCCGCTGACCGTGCTGGTCAACAACGTCGGGGCGATGTTCCCGCAGCGACAGACCCTGGACGGCATCGAAGCGTCGTTCGTCGTCAACCACCTCTCGCCGTACCTGCTGACGGAACTGCTACTGCCCACGCTGACAGGCGGGGCGCCGAGCAGGATCGTGAACGTGACCTCGGGCGCGGTCGGGCTCGCGAAGAAGGCCTTCGACGCCGTCGAGCCGCCCGGCGGCTACTACGGCTTCCACTGGTACGGCCGCGCCAAGCTCGCCAACCTCGCCTACACGCTCGACCTGGCGAACCGGCTGAAGGGCACAGCCGCCTCCGTCTTCGCCGCCGATCCGGGAGGCGCCGCGACCGACATGACCAACGGCACCATGACCGACCCGAAGATCGTCTCACCGGCCCTGCGACTGCTGTGGCCGCTGGTGCGCCGCAAGTTCGACCGCTCCACCGCGGGTCCGGCGTCCGTGGCCGCCCGCTCCTCGATCGTCGCCGCCACCGACGAAGCCCTCGCGGGCCGGACCGGCATCGTCATCGGCGCCCACGCGCACCCGGTGACGCCACTGCGCGCAGCGACCGACCCCCGCATCGCCCGGAACGTGCGCCGGCTCAGTGAACGGTACGCACCTCTCACCGTCGCCTGACCCGCCAGGCGGTGCGGGCGCCGTCGGCGGCATCATCCGGATGGGGAATCCGGTTAGCATGTCCCCATGACGACGCCCCTGCGCAAGGACGCGGCCCGCAACTGGGACCGGATCGTCGCGGTCGCCCGTGCCCTGGTCGACCAGGGCACACCCCTGCAGCTGAACGACGTCGCCGCCCGCGCCGGACTCGGAGTCGGCACCGTCTACCGGCACTTCGCCACCCCCGAGGCGCTACTGGAGACCGTCGCCACGCCCTGCCTGGAAGCCCTGGCCGACCACGGCCGGCAGGCGCTGACCGGCACCGACCCCTGGCTCGCACTCGAAGGCTTCCTGTTCCGAACCGTCGAAGCGCAGGTCACCGACGCGTCCCTCGCCCCGGTCACCGCCGCAGCCACCGACACCCTGCCGCGCACCACGGAACTCAAGGAGACGCTTCGGTCGGTCGGCACCGCGCTCCTCGGCCGGGCTCGCGATGCCGGAGCGGTCCGACGCGACCTGGCCGCCACCGACCTCGTCCCGCTCATGTGCGGCGTCGCCTACGCCGTGAACGTCCACGGCGGCACATCCGCCGACCGGATCGACACCGCACACCGCTACCTGGCCACACTCCTCGAAGGACTGCACGCCACGCCACAGCACGCGTGAGAACACCGCCCGCGCACCAACCGGGGTGATCCGTACCTGCTGAAACGACCTGTATGGCGCACCGGTCTGCGATCGCTGCCCCCCTGGGGATGCGTGACCACGAGGGCGGAGAATTCTGCTACGCGGAAACGGTCAAAGGTGGGGAATCCCGGGCCGGGTTGTCCTTGCCGCTCGCGGATCGCGCCTGTCTTGGCGGCCGTCCGGTCGCCGTTCCGCCGGGCGGTGCTCCGGGAGGTGGACGATCTATTTCATTTGGCAGCCTGACCTGTGCAAACGATAATGAGCACGGCCAAACTTGAAACAACTGAAAGGGAATCAGAGCTGTGCGAGTGAGGGGGAGGGGCATCGCGGTGGCGGCTGCGGGAGCGGCGCTCACGATGGTCCTGGCGGGCTGCGGCGGGGAGTCCCACAGCAGTGCGGCGGGGGCGAGCCCGGCCGGGGACAAGGCCGCGAGCAAGCGGACCGACGCTCCGACCGTGCTGATGGCCGCGTCCAAGAAGACCGCGGAACAGGCCTCGTACCGGACGATCCAGACGGGGGAGGGCGGCTCCGACAAGTCCGAGATGCTCTTCCAGAAGCAGCCGTACGCCTCGTCCATCACGTCGTCGGGGAAGAAGAGTGCGGACAACCCCACCGGCGTCAGCCAGGTGATCGTCACGGGCGACGCGACCTACATCAAGTCGGACCAGATCCCGGGCAAGAGCTGGTACCGCATGGACACGCCGGCGAGCAGCGGCCCCTCCAACGCGCGGGCTGCGGGGTCCATCGACGAGGTCGCGGGCGCGCTCGCCGCCACCGGGTCCACCTCGTGGGTCGGTGAGGAGCAGGTGGGCGGTCGAGCGGCCGACCACTACCGCGGCACGGTGGTCTTCGAGGAGCTGGCCCGCTACACCGGGCCCGCCATCAAGGACGAAGTGCGCGACTACTACGTCCAGTTGGCCAAGCGGCGGGGCGACACCTCGGCGGTCCTCGACATGTGGGTCGGCAAGGACGACCTCGTCCTGAAGTCGCAGCAGGTCACCACCGGCAGCAAGGGCCAGGCCCAGGTCTTCGAGGAGTACTCCGACTTCGGCGCCGTCCCGGCCATCACGGCACCTCCAGCCGAAACCGTCGGCACCTGGGACGAGTTCATCGCCGGCGCGGCGAAGCGCTAGGTGTGCATCTGCCGGTGTCCGCCCTCACCGTGGCGGACTGACGGCACATCGGGGCTCCGGTACAGGGGGACTTGGCAAGGTCACCCCTCGACCGGGGCCTCGCTGCGTCAGCAACGGGCCTGCCAACCGACCTGACCGATAACGCGCTTCGCCCGCCGCGCCGGGCGATCGATCAGTAAGCTGAGCCGCCGATCTGATCGTGCCATCACGACGAGGCCGGGGGGGGCGTTCGTGTCGGATGCAGTGCTGAACATCGTGATCGGGCTTGTCACGAGCATTGTCAGCGGCGGATCCGTATGGGCTTGGAAAAGGGCGAGCACTGCCCGCCTCCTGCATCAGAAGCAGGCCTTTCTCGGCCTGCAGCCCGGCGTGCCGTGCGTCATCATCCTGAACAGTCACTGGCAGATGCCCGCTGTCACCGACCACAGCGACGTGTACGCGATCATCGAGCTTGCGATGCTCGCCGAGGAAGCCGGGTGTCCGTTCTCCCTCGTCGCGGCTGACGCGCGTGAGCTCAACGGGGATCGCACCGAGCTCAGCATAGGCGGACTCGGGTCGAACCAGCGCAACGTCGAGTACGTGGCCTCGCACCTGCCGGGCGTGAGGGTCAACCCGGATGGTGACTTCATGGTCGGTGAGCAACGGTTCCTGCATGAGCAGGGCCGGAAGGACCATGCTCTGGTCGCGAAGTTCACCCCTCCGCAGTCCACACAGCCGGTCCTGGTCATCATGGGGCAGTCGTCGATCGCGAACCAGGCGGCTGTGTACCTCCTCAAGCGCGACTACCGGCGTCTGTCGAAGACCGTCGCATCGCTCGATCGGTTCTGCCTCATGCTGCGGGTCGACGCGGCAGACACCTACGGCTACCAGGCGGTCGAACTGGCTGCTGACCTGTCTGGGGTTGCCTTCCAGGGCCGCCAGCGCCGATAAGATCCTGGCCGCCTCGTCAGAAACCCGCAGCTGGGCGATGGTCCGACATCCGCAAGCATCGCGGCCGACAGGCAGGCGGCGGGCGTCTCTGCGCTCTGCACCCGCGGTCCCCGCCGAGCGGCGCCGAACGCCAAGATCACCTTGACTTTGACACGCCCCTGGTGGCAGACCGGCTCGACCGGTGGCCACTGAACCTCACGGAGTCCTCCAGGCCTCCAGGCGCTTGTTCGTCGAGTTGTCGGAGATCCCCGTGCGTTTCCGTCCCGTGTTCGCGGCCTGGCCGTCGCCGCCGTCCTGCTGCCCGCTGGGCAGGCCCACGCCGCGGGCCGTAGGCTTGTTCTTTATGGTCCTGCCCCGAACGATGCCTCGAACGGGGTCGCTCATCTGGGTGTTCGCCGGACGTGGACACGGCCTCGTCTGACCATGTGCTCCGACGCGGCCGTTGGAACCGAACAAACTCACCCCTGCAAGGGTCCGCCAGGGGTTCAGGAACCTCCGCCCCCATCTGCCCTGCCCGGCTCGTGCGCCCAAACCCATCCGACCCGGCCCCGGTAGGCCGCGCGGCTCCAAGAACCAGCAGCCCGCCACCCGCTACGACGTGGGCAAAACCGTCCGACGGCCCGAAACCGTCAGCGAACGCGGCCGGATCAACCGACAATGGCAGGGCTCATGGGCACAGGACTCTGACCTCCACTGACAATGCGAAGGAGGGAGCAGCGGCCGCTACGGGCCGGGGCGTCGGGTGGGCTTCCGGGTCGCGGGCTGGTTCTTGACGGCGCTGCAGGCGAGCAGTTCGGTGCCGGCGGCGTTGAAGTAGAGGGTGAAGAACCAGGACCGGTCCGGCGCGTCGAGGAGGCCGGTTCGGAACTGTACGTCGCGGTGTCGGGAGAGGATCTCGACCGACTGGTCGAGGCCGACGGTGGTCAGGCCGATTCGTCGTGCGCGGCGCAGCCGTGTGGCGGCGATGCCGCGCACCATCCAGTCGGGCAGCTCGCGGTCGAGCAGCCGCAGCTCGCCGCCGGCCAGGAGAGCTTCGCGGGCCGGGGCGCAGGCGGCGGTCTGGTCTGCGAGCATGGCGGCCAGACCGGGCCGGGTCGGGTGCTCGTTCTGGCTGGTCATGCCGAGACCGTAGTCACCGGCCGGTGGACGGTGCCACCGGATTTGGGCGGTGGGGTCTCCGATGGCGGAGCAACCTGCTTTGACGTCAAGGAAGTTGGCCGAGATCAACTGAAGCTGGTGGCACTTCAGGCGGCGAAGACCGCTCCAGCGCGAGCCCGGTGGATAAAGGACAAGCTTAGAGCCTGCGCCGATAGGCGGGTGGGGCACCCGGGCAGCGAGGCGGGCACAAGTCTCCCTGATCATGGAGTTGCGACGCTCTGTGATCACTGGGAGACCTGTGCCCGTGCTTCCAGCAAGTTGACCGACCTGCGGATCAATTCGCGGCCCTGCTGCCCGGGCGTCCCGCGGTCGATCCGGCCCCAGCCGCTGGTGAGCGCCTTAGGGTCAGCGGCCGATCTTGGCGAGCTCGGCGAGATCGTCGTCGGACAGCGGGAGTCCCGCGCCGGCGGCGTTCTCGCGCAGGTGTGCCACCGATGAGGTGCCGGGGATCAGCAGGATGTTCGGCGACCGCTGCAGCAGCCAGGCCAGGGCGACCGACATGGGCGTCGCTTCCAACCGGGCGGCTACGGCCGTGAGTGCCGAGGACTGCAGCGGGCTGAAGCCGCCGAGGGGGAAGAAGGGCACGTAGGCGATGCCCTGCTCTGCGAGCTCGTCGATCAGGTCGTCGTCGTGGCGGTGGGCGAGGTTGTACATGTTCTGCACGCACACGATCGGCGCGATCGAGCGTGCCTCGGCGACCTGTTCCGCCGTCGCGTTGCTCACGCCGAGGTGCCGGATGAGGCCCTGCCGCTGGAGGTTGACGAGCGTCCCGAACGCCTCCGCGAGCGAACCGGGAACGGGGCCCTGAGCGTCGCCGAGCCGGAGGTTGACCACGTCCAGCGTGTCGAGGCCGAGGTTCTCCAGGTTCTCGGTGACGGCCCGGCGCAGTTCTTCAGGCTTGCGTGCCGGGGGCCAGCCTCCCTCCCCGTCGCGGGTCGCGCCGACCTTGGTCACGATGTGCAGTGAGTCGGAGTACGGGTGCAGCGCTTCGCGGATCAGCTGGTTGGTGATGTGCGGTCCGTAGGCGTCGGCGGTGTCGATGTGGGTGATGCCGAGGCCGACGGCCTCGCGGAGAACGGCGAGTGCGCCCTCGCGGTCGGCGGGCGGACCCATGACCCAGGGGCCGGCGAGCTGCATGGCGCCGTAGCCGAACCGGGTGACGGTCAGGTCGCCGAGGGTCCAGGTGCCGCCGGGGAGCGAGGCGGAGGGGGTGCTCATGGTGTGCCTTTCGTGTTGAGCCGGGGGATGGTGCCCAGTGGCGCCTTGCACCACTATTGGTGCGTAGCTTCTTGACGGGAAGTAGGCACTTCGAGGTGCGTAGGGCACCCACGGGTGGGAGGAATGGTCCATGGCGACGATGACGGCAGCCCAGCAAAGGGCACAGGCCAAGATGGAGTACGACGCCTTCGTGGCGGCCTGCCCCAGCCGCAAGCTGCTCGACCGGATCTCGGACAAGTGGGTCACGCTGATCCTGGCCGCGCTCGGCAGCGACAGCGCGCATCAGCCCGGCGCCGACTGCACTGGCGGGCCCCGCGTGATGCGCTACTCGGAGCTGCAGCGCCTCTTGGCCGGCGTCAGCCAGAAGATGCTCACCCAGACGCTGCGTTCCCTGGAGCGCGACGGCCTGGTGTCCCGGACCGTGGTGCCGACTGTGCCGGTGACAGTGTCCTACGAGCTGACCGATCTCGGCCTGTCGCTGTACGAGATGATGCGCGGCCTCAAGGCATGGGCCGAGGTGCACATGGACGACGTGCTGGCCAACCGCGAGACCTACGACACCCGCGGCGCCTGAACCACACCAGGGTTGCTGATCAGCGGAAACAGTCTGCGTGTAAGGCGCCGGGCAGATGGGCGGGTGGTCACGGGCGTCGTTTGGGGCGGTGGTCCCAGTGGTGGGTGGTCCAGGTCCGGCGGATCAGGCTACGAATGGTGATGATCGTGTCCGCGAGGTCGAAGAAGGCGTTGGCGACAGTCGCACGGCGCTCGTAGCAACAGGCAAGTCGGTGGAAGGCGTTCTGCCAGGCGTGCGTGCGCTCGACGTGCCACCGCTCGCTGGCCTGGATCGGTGCCTTCTCGCCCTTGTGCGCGATGCGACCGTGCAGGTTGCGGGCGGCCAGTTCGGTGCGCGTCTTGTCCGAGTCGTAGCCGGCGTCCAGGCGCACGGTGATGTCGTCGGGCAGCGGTCCCAGGTGCTCCAGCAAGTCCAAGGTCGGGGCGAGCAGCGGGGAGTCGTGGCGGTTCGCTCCGGCGAGGACCCTGCCGAGCGGAATTCCATACCCATCCGTCATGCCCGAGCGGTTGAGGCCTTGCTTGCCGCGGTCGACGGGTGAGCGTCCGGCGACCTCGCCGCCGCCGGGGGCTTTGGTGATCGAGCCGTCGACGGCGATCTGGTCGAGCTCCAGCCCGACGATCCGGTCGTAGGACTCCAGCGCGATCTGCTTGAGCCGGGCGAAGACGCCGACGGAGATCCACTCGTCGCGGCGGTTGCGGATGGTGGTCGCCGAGCAGGTGGTGTCGGCGATCGCCTGGTATGAGCAGCCGAACCGCAGCAGTTGCAGAAGCTTGTCGAACACGATCCGGTCGCCGATGCGGGGCCGGTGGCATCCCACCGGGTGGGCTGGATCGACCGCGGGACGCTCGGGCAGCAGGGCCGCGAATTGGTCCCACAACGGGTCGGCCAGCCACGCTGGAAGGACGGGCACAGGTCTCCCCAGTGATCGCAGAGCGTCGCAACTCCATGATCACGGAGACCTGTGCCCGCCTCGCTGCCCGGGCGCCCCACCCGCCTATCTGCGCAGGCACTAAGGCGGGTCGTTGCGGGTGAGGGGGGTGGTGCCTCGGCCGGGGTGGATGTCCGGCCGAGGCAGCGTGGTGGTCAGGCTGTGCGGACGTGTTCGCTGCGGCGGTCGGTCAGCTTGTGGCGGATCTCCGGTGCCACCGGGGCGGGCCATGCCTGCACGAGGTAGAACTCCACGGGGTCGCCGTAGTTGTCCTCCAGGTCCAGGCCCTCGTTTCGGCCGCGGACGTGGACACGGACCCGGTAGGAGCCCGGACCCGCCGCGGACAGAGGCGGGAGGGTGGTGATGGGGTCGTCCTGGAAGCCGTGTCCGGCGAAGCCGGCCCGCGTGGTGGCGAAGACCATGCCGACTTCGACGACGTCGTCCCACCCGTCGAGGTGGAGTGCCGGCTCCGTCGGGCACGGCTCGTAGGTGAGCGCGATGTTCCCGAAGGCGGTGCCGGTGAGGATGGTCGCGCGGTTCTCGCCTCCGCGGGTCTGGATGAGGCCGTTCAGCCCGGTGTACACGTCGAGTGCGATCACGGCGTCCGGGTCCTTGATCCAGAACTGGGAGTGCGATACCCGGGTCTCGACCGAGAAGGTGCCCGTCATGCCGACACGTAGAACTTGTCGCCGTCCAGGACGCGTTCGGCCGCGTAGAAGGCGCTCAGCGTGCCGCCCTGGCTGTCGTTCTCGCTCTTGGGCACCCAGACGGAACCGCTGTTCGGCGGAGGCGTCTTGGCGGCGCCCTCCAGAGTCGTGGCGAACGGGTACTCGTCGCACGACCACACGGCGCCGACGGGCGTCGTCGGCCCCGCACCCCCGTGCCCGCCGCCTGCGCGCTGCCTGCCGCGCTGACCAGCGCGGCCAGCCCCCCGATCACCCGTCGGCGCACAATCACCAGAACCCCCTTGTCTGCGGATCGCTCCGCGTCCCTCGACGGCCTCGGCGGGCGGTGCGACAACCCACGCGGGCGCCATCGAACATGCGTCGTCTACCGCCGAAGCGGTTCCGGACGGCATTGATCGTTTGCCGCCCGTCCACAGAGCACGGTCCGCAGCGCGCGCCAAGGGTTCACGACTCCCAGACGCGGCCTCACCTCGCTCCGAAACCGCGGCGATCCGCCCGCCCGATCACTGAGCGGGAGGCGGCCCACTCGGACGGCCCCGGCGGCACGAGACGGTGGTGCCGTGCGGCACCGATGAGGATCTGCGTAAGCGCGGCTCTGGCCGGGATTTCGTGAGTGACTGTCGGCATCTCGTCCTGACCGTGGCTGCGTCTACGCTTGACCGAAGGCAGCCAAGCCGGGCGTGGAGGCAGCGATGAGGGTCGTGTTCGTGCATGGGGCGTGTGTGCGGGACGGGTCGTGGTGGTGGCATCGCACTGCCGAACTACTGCAGGAGCGCGGGGTGCTGAGCGTGGCTCCGGCGCTGCCGAGTTGCGGTGAGACGGGCCTGCCCGGCGGGATGGGCGGTCCGGGGCTCTCCGAGGACGTCGCGGCGGTGCGGCAGGCGCTGCTGGACGGCTACGAGCCCACCGTTGTGGTCGCCCACAGCTATGGCGGCATCATCACCGCGGAGGCCGCTGCGGGTGTCCCGTCGGTGCGCCATCTGGTCATGGTCTCCAGCTACCTGCCCGAGGCCGGCCAGAGCCTGTCGGACTTCGGGGACGGCGCCCCCGCGCCCTTCCTCGACGTCGACGCCGATGCCGGCACCTTCGGGGTTCGCCCCGAGCTCCTCGTCGACACATTCCTGCAGGACTGCGACCCCGAGGACCAGGCGCAGGCGGCGGACCACCTCGCCCGCCAGAGCGTGCAGGTGACCGGGCAGCCGGTCGGAGCGGCGGCATGGCAGCACGTGCCGTCGACGTACCTCGTCTGCGCCCGGGACCGGGGCACCCCGCCACGCCTGCAGCGAGAGTTCGCCCGCCGGGCCGGCAACGTCGTCGAACTCGACACCGGCCACCATCCGTTCCTCTCCCAGCCCGCCGCGGTCCGGGACCTGCTGCTGGGCCTGTGACGCCAGCCGCAGACCGTCACCGTGACGCTCCCCCGGCGGCGCGGGCGGCGATCCGACGCGGGCAGCGATCCGACGCTGGCGGCGGGCGCCTCGGCTGGCCGCGACGCGCTTGAGCAGATCGTCCAGGGCCGGGGCGAGTGCGCAATGTGGCGGGTGGTCGGCGGGGTCTAGAAGCGTCGCGCCCACGACTTCAAGCTAAGGACCAGAAAGCCGAAGAACGCCCAGACACCGATGGAAGCGACGGACAGCAGGCCGAGCAGCGTCATGCCGAGCGTGGCCCAGAACCCGGAGATCGACGTGAAGACCAGCAGGGCAACGAACGCAACAAGGATGAACGGCCCGACGAAGGCCAGCAGCCCGAGTACGGATCGTGCGACAGCGTGCGGCGGGCGGGACATGCTTCCCTCCTGAGACAGACGTGCTGCCAGTATTCCGGGCGTGTCGGCGGCTGAGGTGAGTATGCGTACTCAATTGGCGGGTTCCGGCCGCTCGCTGGCCGGGGTGGTGGCGGAGGCCAGGGAGGGGTGGTTCGGAGAGGGCGCGGGTGCGCAGGTGGGGAGCCCCAGGACCATTGGGAGACTCCGGTGAGCATTCCTCAGTGCCCCGCCCGGCCTGACGACAACGGCGACCAGGCCGATGTCGCCGAACCGCCGCGGCAGCCGTCCCGGCCCGGAGCGGACCGCGTACCGGCTCGGTGATATCCAGCCCGAACAAGTCGACCGCTGTGCTGCGCGCCGACGTCCTCGGCGCTCTCGCCGCCGCCGAGCGCGCCCCGGAGCCCGCAGTGACGACCAGGACGAACAATCACCGGAGCCCGGCCGGCGGGAAGCCCGGCCGGGCTCCGGCGGTGCGGACGGTCACGCATCACGGGCATCCGGTGGGGCGTCCGGGTTTGCCTACGTCGGCGGGCGCCGGCGGCCCGGGCGTTCCGGTTCTCGGCGGCAGGCGTCCAGGGGCCGCTGCCGGACCCACTGCCCACCGTCGATCCGTCCTGCTGGACGTGCGTGTGCGGGTAGCGGACCGAGATTTGCTGTGAGCGGGTGATCGATTCGGGTGAGGGGTCCGGGTCGGCCAGGTTCAGCGGTCATGGTTGGTCTGTGGGGGCGGCGGACTCCCCGGCCACACTTCGAACGCCTGTGAGATCCCTGCCGGCGGTCCGGCGCGGAAACGCGCGCGGATCAGTGCATCGACCTCTGCGACGGCATCGGCTCGACCGCTGAGCTCCACCTTCACCGGACCGGCACCGGCATCGGCGATGGCGACCGGCCCTGCGGCGGCTTGTTCGACCGGCGCCGACGTGTCCACCTGCCAGCGGGTGCGGACCACCTGATCGGCGGGTGAGACGTAGTCCCCCGCCGTGCCGGGACCAGGGACGACGATCAGTCTGAACGACTGCCCGACCGTGTCGGCGACCACGTTCGCCACGGGGGGTGCGCCGGAGATCGACATGTGCACCATGGCGCTCGGTTTCCGTGAGCCACTGGTACTGGTCATCGCTCTCCTCTGAGGTTGGGCTCCTTTCCCCAGGGTCAGCCAGTGCGAGGTTCCCCGCATCCGTTCAGCAGGGGCGTCCCGCTCGGGTGCGCGGGACGCCGGCGGCTCGACCCGGCCGAAGCGCGGAGGAATGCCACAGCCGTGCCGTGCTTCATCGAGCAGGACGGCGGCGGCCCGCCGTTGGCCGCGCCAGGGTTGACCAGTTCCAGGTCGGCCCAGCTGCCGGAGGCGGCGGGCAGACAGCTGCGCTGTCAGCCCGGCTCACCCGGCTACGGCCTCACCGTCCGGTGTGCCGTCGAGCCCGCGCTGGCAAAGTCGCCCGCGGAACGATCCCGCAACGGCCGGATTGTCCGCCGATGGCCCTCTCCGACGTCGCGTGATCAACGCTACTCCACGACCCTCCCGCCAACCGCTACCGTCGAATTGGCGAGCGGACCCTGCCGGAGGGATGGCGTCCTCCCCGTGTGAGCGGGGATCAGCCATCTGGGTTGATGAGCCCGAGACGCTACGGCCACTCGCAGTGGAGGACGGTCGACTCCCCGAGCCGACTGACGGACAGGTCCCGGCTCGGTCACGGCATCATCACGCCGCACGCACGGAACGGTGCGTATCACTACCGTCACCCTGACAGTCAGCACCACCTCCCAGGGGACCCCATGCGCCGCACCGCCCTCACCATCCTCGCTGCCACGGCTCTAGCCACCACCGCCGCGTGCTCCAGCAGCAGTACCTCGGACAAGGCCGCGGCTCCGGCTCCGACCACTGCAGCCGCCGCGCCGCAGTCGAGCACCGCAGCCGCCGTCCCCTCGGCCCCTGGCGGCGCCCCGGCCGCAGAATCCGATGCGGCCTCCGTGCTCGCGAAGATCGCCGCAGCAGTCACGACCGTGAAGGCCGGCGGTCAGGTCACCGCCGAGTCCGACCCGAACCACCTGCTCGGGCGCCCGGGACAGTACACCTCGAAGATGACGTTCACCGACAGCCGCATCAAGGCGGCCGACGTCGAAGGTGAGGCAGCTGACTCGGTGGCCCGCGGCGGCGCGATCGAGGTCTTCGCGACCGAGGCCGATGCGAAGACCCGAGCCGCCTACATCCAGGGCATCGTCAAGGGGATGCCGGCGCTCATGGAGTACGACTACGCCAAGGGCCCCGTCGTGGTCCGGGTGTCGAAGTACCTGACGCCTGACCAGGCCAAGGCGCTGGCCGCCGGTCTCTGAGCGCATGACGAAGTGCCCCGCCCGGAAGTCCGGGCGGGGCACTGTCCGGCGGCCGCGATCAGTGCGACGGAATGCGATGCCCGTCGCTCGCGCTTCTCCCACCCACCCGGGCGCCTGCCACCTGCCCTGCCGGACGGCTGGGTACGGGCGGCAACTGCGAGCCGGCGCGGACCGCAGCCGCGTGGGGCCAGCAGTGGTAGGAGTCTGTGATCTGGCCCCCGGCGACGGCTGGCCGCCTTCACTGGCAGCCGACCGGACCGCTCAAGCGAAGTCAGCGGTCGAGGTCGCGCAGGTCGTCGCCGCCGCACAGACCTGTCCGGCAACACACAGGCAACCTGTCGGCCGCGATCTCCCGAACACCTTGCAGGCGAGCCCTGTCGGGCTCCACCACCGTGAGGACCTCGAACGCGATGCCAGCCCAGAGGGATCGATTCGACATCACCTCCTCATAGAGCAGCCAGAGACCTTGCACAACGATGTCTCGGCACAGTTCCGGAAGATCGAGTCCTCGTCGAGCGGACTCCCGATCCGTGCCCTCACCCGCCATCATGCGCTGAAGGAGATCGAGGAATCACTTGCGAGCTGTCGGTGCAACATCGTCCGCGAGCGCCGCCAGAGCAACGGACGTCACCGCAGGAGCCGGCTCCCACAGGACTGTCGGGGACCAGACATGCTTTCGAGGCTGACATGGCTCGGTTCCTGCAGGGCCCCCTGCCCGCAAGCTGCAGCAGATCCCGGGCCAGGTGCTCTGCTGAGCCACCGCGTCGCCATGCCACAACGCTCGGCCGCACTCCTGGAGTCCGCGTTCCACCTCACCCAAGCCCTCCTGGAGCGCCCCGACGAGGACCCGCTCCTGCTGGAGGCCATCGCCAGCCTGTCATCCCCCACTATCTCGCCACCGCCCGCACCCCACCGTCGACACCACCGGCCCCGCTGCGCCCGACGCCGGAGCCGGCGGTCGGCCGTCCAACTCTGAAGCAACTATTGCGAAGTTATTGCTTCATATCTAGCGTGGGTGCATGCGACCGAAGCACGAGCCCGGGCACATCACTGACCTGTCACGGTTGAAGGCGTTTGTGAACCCGCTGCGGATGCAGTTGTACCGGCTGCTGTACGCCGCGGGCACTGCGACCGCCTCCCAGCTCGCCGAGCATGTCGACGAAACACCCTCGCTGGTCAGCTACCACTTGCGCAAGCTGGCCGAGCACGGCTTCGTGACCCAGGCGAGCGACCAGAGCACCGACGGCCGCGAGCGGTGGTGGAAGGTCTCATCCGAAGAGGGCTGGGGCTTTCGCGAATCGGACTTCGCGGACACACCCGAGGGCGCCGCCGCAGTCGGCGCAGTGACCCGAGGGATGTTCGACACCCGCGTCGCCCAGTACCGCACGTATCTCGACCAGAAGTCCGCCTGGGGGGAGACCTGGACCGACGCGTCCTTCTCCTCCGAGTGGCTGCTCGACCTCACCCCGAGCGAACTCGCCGAGATGAGCGACGAGCTCCAGGCGCTCGCCCGACGCTGGCGCGAGCGCGGCAAGGCCGCCAGGGCGGCCGGCGACACCGAGGACCGGGAGCACGTGTCCGTGCACGTCTACGGCTTTCCCTTCCGGCCCTGACCCAGCCGAACTCCGACGCGCACTGGAGCCCACCATGGCCGGCCCGCAAGCAGTCCTGTTCGAACGTGCCACCACACCGGCTCACCGTGACGCCAACGTGCTGCGCTGGCTCACCGCCTACACGCTCTCCCTCGTCGGCGACAGCGTGTACTTCGTCGCCCTGGGCTGGTCCGCCCAGAAGGCCGCCGGTCCCACCGAAGTCGGCCTCGTCATGGCCGCCGGAGCGTTACCACGAGCGTTACTCATGCTCGCCGGGGGCGTGGTGGCCGACCGGTACGACCCCCGCCGGGTGATTCTCGGCAGCGACACGCTGCGCTGCATCCTCATCCTGGCAGTGGCCGCAGGCATCGCACTGACGGCGCCGGCCTTGTGGATCCTGGTCACGGTGGCGCTCGTCTTCGGCGCCGCGGACGCACTGTTCGTACCCGCCGTCGGCGCCCTCCCGTCCCGGATCACCACCCCTGACCAGCTGGCCCGGGTCACCGGCATGCGCTCGCTGTCGACCCGCCTCGGCCAGGTCGTGGGTCCGCCGATCGGCGGCCTGGCCATGGGAGTCGGCGGACCCGCGGCCGCCTTCACCGTCGCCGGGGTGCTCCTCGCACTGTCCCTGCCGCTCCTGCTGACGATACGGATACGGCCCCTCGTGGCGAGCGACGCCGAGCAGCCGGCGCCCGGCACCGCGCGCCAGGACCTGCTCGACGGCCTGCGCTACCTCCGCCGCCACCGCCTCATCGGCCCGCTCGTCGTCGCCGGCGCCGTCTGCGAACTCGGGCTCACCGGCACCCTCAACGTCGGCATGGTGCTCCTCAACGCCGAACGCGGCTGGGGCACGTCCGGCTACGGCTGGATCGTCAGCAGCTTCAGCGCAGGAGCGGCGGCCAGCGCCACACTGCTGGCCATCGCCGGATGGCTACCCCGTGCCGGCCTGATGATGACCTGGATACTGCTCGTGGGCTGCGCGGGCGCGGCCACCATCGCGCTGGTACCCACCCTTTGGCTCGCCGCGGTGCTGGCCGCGGTCATCGGCCTGTGTGCGGGTGTCTTCGGCAGCCTGAACAACGCCCTCATGCAGACCGCCGCTGACCCGGCCTACCTCGGCCGGGTCACCTCCGTCGTCATGCTCACCATGGTCGGCATCGCCCCCCTCAGCTACCCGCTGGTCGGCGCCGCCATCGGAGCCTGGGGCGCCGCCCCGGTGTTCCTCGGCTGCGGCACCCTCGCCGGCCTGGGCGCGGTCCTCGCCCTGGCCTCCGACGCGGTGCGCCACGCCGAACTGCCCCGGCAGCAGAGCAAGCTGACTCGCTGATCGGGCTCCATGCCCTGTCCGGCGCTTGCCTGGTCGAACTGACCACCGACCGCTTCTCGCGCACCGGGGACGACGCCTACCTCACCATCGGTTGCAATCCCGTCCTGCTGTCACCGAACTGGCCCGCCTGACAGAGCGGCAGATCGCACGACCGGCGCGGAGCCGATCCGCCTCGGCTTCGACACCGCGTTTGCGGCCGGCTCGCCTGAGGGCGGCGTGGAGCTGAGGGTGGGCATCAGCTGCCCGGAGGTCCGGACCTCCTGCGCGGTGAGCTTGGTCTTCTCAGGGAGGTGGCCGCGGCGCGGGTCGCGGACCTCGTCGGCGAAGCGTGCATGGTGTTCGATGCCAGCAGCCCGTTGTCCGAGCGCCCGGCGGTGAGGTACCCCTTGCCGCGCATCGCGAACATGGCCAGCCCGGCTTTGCCGACGTCCGGGTACGTCGCGGCGTTCATCCGTGCTCCGATGAGCCCCGCTCCCGTAGGTCCGCTCTCGGTCTCACCGACCACTGCCCGCGCGGTAGGCCGTCACGGCGGCCGGCAGGACGGCTTCGACCCCGACCACAGGCGCCTGCTCGATCAACTTGTCCACCGTCAGCAGCACATCACCCTCCCGGACGAACGCCCTCTCGGTGACCCACGGCTGCGCGTCGTCCGAGGCAATGACGGTGATCCGCAGCACCAGGCCCTCGTCCGCAGGCACGCCTGGATCCTTCGCCGACACGGTGTTGTGCGTCGCGGGGCCGTCCAGCGGAAGCACATCGGAGTAGGAAGCGCAGCGCTGCGCTGCGCCGCGGATGGCCGTCATGACGGCGGCAGCCTGGCCGGGCCCGTACCGGTCGAGCGTCTCCTCGCCGTACCAGCCGTCGGCGAGGCCGTCGGCGCCGGTGGGCTGCCGCTCCAGGCCGGCCGAGACCTCCTCCAAGGGCTGGGTGTGGGTGGCCAGGAAGCTGTCCGTCACCAGGTCCGAGCACGGCATCGACATCAGCGGGGCACGAGGAGCCGGGGAGCCGGGCACGGCGGGCAGCAGCTCGAAGCCGGGCGGGAGCTGAGCGGACGTCAGCAGGCCGGTGGCCAGTCGCGGTGCCGCGGGCCCGGTAGAGGCTGGAGCCCCAGCCCCCGGTCGCCCGTCGGTACAGCCCGCCAGCCCCAACCCCACGGCGACCCCCGCAGCCAGCGCTACAGCACGCACACGCACCGGACAACCCCCTCCGCAGTCCCAAGATCGCGCGCATCCTCTCATGCACCGGTGCGGCCCCGAATCGGAGGCGGTTCCCTCCAGCGGGAGCGGCCCGGAGCTGCCCGTCCGTTCGCGCTGGATCCTGAGGAGCGTGCCCGCCTTCTTGCCGGGCCAGGACCGTTGACGCCCTGGCACACAACCGTGGCCCGGTCGTGCTGCCGCGGCTCGTCGTCCGGCAGGCAGCAGCGGCACCCAGCTGGCGAAGCTGAGGGTCAGCGACGACAGTGCCGGCTTCAACGCCCTGCTGGAGCTGCTGGCCCGCCACGGCGACAGCCCGGAGGAGCCCATACCGGCGGCGATCGAGACTCCGCGCGGTCCGTTGGTAGCCGGCCTGCGGGCCACCAGGCGGAAGGTCTACGCGATCAATCCGCCGGCTGCCGCGCGCTACCGGGACCGCAGCAGCGTCGCTCGGACCAAGTCGGATGAGGCCGACGCCCGCGTCCTGGCCAACATCCTCCGCATGACGAGCTTCTCCGGCTCAGCCCCGACGACGTCGGCCGTCGGAGGCTCGGGAAGTGCCCGGTACGTGGCGCCGGCGACGACGACAGCCGGAGCAGGGGTGCTGGCGTGAGCGGGAGCTGCGGCCGACAGGACGGTCACGGCGAGCGTTGCGAGCAGCGTGGCGGCACAGCGCCAACATCGGCGTCACCGCCACCGTCTGCGCCCACGTCCGGCTCCGCCACCAGCACCAAGCCATCACACCCTGGGCGACGACCTCCGGGCAACGAAGAACCCTCAATCCGCCAAGTGCAGAGCCCGTCCGCTGACGTTGCCGTCAAAGCCCAGGCTGACGGTCGAAAATCGACCGGGCCGCCTGGGTCATGACTATTCCATCCCAAAATCGCCAAGCTCGATCAAAAGTCGCTCGCGCGCCTCGGAAAGCCTTTGTCGATATTCCGGATCGAAAACCTCGGACAAGTTTGTCTCTAGAGATCCACTAATCCTCAGAAGTGGCGACCAGACCGCCCGATCATCGACGACTTGGGCGAATGCATTCTGATGCATCATGCGGTCCAGCCAGTCTGACACCACGATCGCTTGATCAAGTGTCGGCGAGACCTGCACCTGCTTGCGCCTTCGACAACTTACACTCCTTTCGTTGGACTTGGATGAACCGCTCGACGCGCCCACATCCGCACACACAACCGCTGATAGATTTTTCCTTGCCCTGGCAGATAGGCTACTGAACTTGAATGCGTGATGTCGGCTGAATCGTGGTGACGTCCTGATCCGAGACACCTCAGGGCCCCCGGCTGGCCGGGCTCACGAAGGTGGCTGCAGCCACCGACGCGCCGTGGTCAGATTCACCTCGATCTCGTCGCTCCAGGAGCAGACCTCCAGCCACGACAGGTAGCCGCCTTGCGCGAAGACCAGGACCTCGCCGGGGCAATCACCGGTTTCCGTGTAGAGCTGTGCATCGGCTGCCACGACAGTGCCGGGGTCGGTCGGCGCGGGCTCCACGTCGATGGTGTTGAGCGCGAAATAGGTGGTCCCGCACCCGCATGTACAGCGGGTTTGCACGCTGAGGTGGGGCACCTGCCTCCGGAGCGCGACGTGAACCGGCTCGTCCGTGCTCAGGATGAGCCCAAGCACGTCGGCTACGTCGTCGGGCAGGCTTGTGGTCATGGCGTCACCGTAGCTGACCAGTGGCTTTGGGCTTCGACGTTTTTCGGCCCGCCCCCCGTGCGCCCGTGGGCCAGCCGAGGCGCTCACGCCTCCAGGGTCAGGCCGGTGCCACCGAGGCAGCCGTCGACCAGGTTCGAGCAGTACTGGATCTGCTTGAGCCGGCGTTTCACGGCCTTGGTGATCTGGCCGAGGTCAGCGGCGGCGAGGTTCCCGATGTCGCGCTTGACTAGCGCTCAGATGCCCTCCTGCGGATTCAAGTCAGCTGAATGGTTCGGCAGTTGGAAGACGGTGAGCAAGTCGGTGTGGGGAAGCTGACCGGCGAGCTGATGGAGTTCCAGCGGCCCCGGGCCCACGGGTGACACGGCCCCTCACATCGCTGGGATCGGGACACACTCCTTCCGCGGGCCGCCGAGTCCCCGTCGGCACAGGGAAGTTGGCCCGTTCCTCACCCACCGCGGCGCGTCGTGGTGCATGATCGCCACGTGAGCACGTGGTGGAACACACGTCGCAACGCCCAGCTGGCAGGACTGGCGTACACACTGGGTCCTTCGGTGCCGAACCCGTCGAAGACCACGGCGTCGGCGAACTCGCCTACACGGCCCCGGTCCTTGCCGGCGAGTGCTGCTGGGCGCCGGGCTCGCGTGCGCGGTGGCGGTGATGACCGCCACGGTCGCCTTCAGGCGGCCGGGGTGCGGCCGAAGCGCGCGGCGCTTTCGTCGTCGAGCTGTTCCAGGAAGTCGTTCAGGGTGTCGGCGGTCTCATGGAGACAGCGGCTGCTGAAGAGGACGGGCTGGTAGCCGGCGATGTCGTACCGGGTGGCGAGCACGGCCCTGATGTCCAGTGCACGGATTGTGGGCTGTGCCAGGCGGCGGATCTCCCCGTAGGAGGACAGCAGGGCCGCGCCGTAGGCCTTGGGCGTGCCGTCCTCGTCGAGGACGCCGTACTCCAGGGTGAACCAGTAGACATCGCTGATCATCTGCAGGACATCCGGGTTGTCGATGCGCCTGGCCGCGCGTCCGATGAGGCGGTAGAGGTCTGCGAACACCGGGCAGGACAGGTGGATCCCGTGGCCGAGGACGTCGTGGATGACGTCGGGCTCGGGGGTGAACAGCGGGACGGCGGGGTGGCGGACGAACTGCACGGCGTGGAAGTAGCCGTCGGCCATCGAGCCGAGGAACCGCTTGTTGGCGACCACGCCTCCCGCGAGGGTGAACTCGAAGCCCGTCATCCGCCGCAGTCGTGCTCCGACCTCGGCGTGCTGCGGGATGTGGTTCGCGGGGATGGGCGCCTGTTCTCTGGCGTCGAGCACGGCGCGGCAGGCGTGCTCGCCCTGCGCCGCCCAGAGCGCCCGGTGGACGATCCGCCAGGTCCGTTCTTCGCTCGCGTTGTAGTGGACCGGCGGTGCGGGCTCGCCGACCCGGTGCCCGACGGCCGCAGCGGCGACGGCCCGGCGCCGCCGCAAGTAGTGCGGATCGCTGAGACCGGGGTGCTCGGCGGGCGCGCCCAGCCGGCCGTCGGCCGCGATGGGCGTCCGCCCCTCTGTTTCACCCACGGATCGGTACTTTCCCAACGGCGTGGACTTATACGTCCGGTTCGGGCGCCGGCCATCAGACCGGGTTCCGGTTGGTGACAACCACCGCGTTGAAGTGACAACCATTGTGTTCCGGCACAGTGGGTGTGCCGACGCTCGGCACCTGCCACCTGGTGACGTTTGCCACCTGGCCAAAGTCGGTGGGTAAGTTGCCCGCCTTGAAGTCCTTCAGGAGCTGGATGACGCACTCCTCCCGGTTCTTGAACGACCCCGTACTGCCTGCGCCGGAGCTGTCGGTCGCGGGCTGGAAGTTCGAGGGCAGCTTCTCGTCCGCGGGCACGTCGCCCGAGGGCTGCGCCCGGTCGGGCAGTGTCAGCGCGCCGGGGTCGGGGCGGCCCGCGAACCCGGTGTCGGCGAACTCGCCCACACGGCCCGGGTCCTTGCCGGCGAGTTCCGCACCAGCGACCGCGGCCGCGCCGTACACCGTGCCGGCGACCTGCTGGAACGGGCCGCCGACGCACGGCACACCGACGACCGCCCGCGCGGCACCCTGACCCCCGTCGTCAACCACCACCTGCGCTGCGCCGCCCTGGCACTGGCGCACGCCCGCGCCTGCGTACAAGCGCAGGCCTCCTCGCCCGCCGAAACCGTTCCGCCTGCCTGACCCCGGCCGAGTCGCAGCGCCGTCCCACCCCGCCGGAGCCCGCCCGCGGCCGTGCCGCGCACAGCGCCTCCGGCGTGCGGCGCGAAACCCCCGACGTGGCGGTCACCTGCCCGGCCGCCGCCCGATCCGACCCGGTCGTCGGACACGACCACTGACTCCTCAGGCTCTCGGTCACCGGACAGCCGTCTGCCGGTCCGCCGCCGCACCGGACCGCGGGAAACCCCCAGGGGTCCCGTCCGCCGAAGTGGGACAGCCTGCGCCGTGCCTGCGCCGGCCCTGTGATACAGCTAGGGCAGCAGGGGTGGTTGGTGGCCGATCGGAGGGGAAGGCCCATGACGGAGCAGCGAGTTGTGATCGTGACCGGGGGCGGTACGGGCATCGGCGCGGCGACCGCGAGGCTGTTGCGGGAGGGCGGCCACGAGGTCGTCGTCTCCGGACGGCGGAGCGAGCCGCTGGAACACGTCGCCCGGCAGTGCGGCGCGCTGGCCCACCCGGCCGACACGACGGACCCCGCCGCCGTGCGCGACCTCGTGGAGAGCACCGTCGCCCGCTACGGGCGCCTCGACGGACTGGTGGTCAACGCCGGAGTCGGCCTCGGCGGGGGCGTCGGCGAGACCTCCGACGAGGACTGGGACCTGGTGCTGCGCACCAACCTCACCGGCCCGTTCCTGATGATGCGGGCGGCTCTGCCGCACCTGCTGCGGGCACGCGGAGCCGTCGTCGCTGTCGCCTCCGTCTCGGCGCTGCGCAACGGCCTGCGTAACGCCGCTTACGCCGCGTCCAAGGCGGCCCTGCTGCAGCTGTGCAGCTCACTGGCCGTCGACTACGGCGCGAGCGGGCTGCGGGCCAACACCGTGTGCCCCAGCTGGGTGCGCACCGAGATGGCCGACCGCCGCATGGCCCGCTTCGCCGAGGATGCGCAGCTGGGCGACGACAACAGCGACGGCAACAGCGACAGCGACAGCGACGGCAACAGCGACGGCAACATCGACGGCGGCACGGACGCGGCCTATGCCGAAGCCACCCGGCTGCTCCCGGCGGGTCGTCCCGCCGACCCGCGTGAGGTCGCCGAGGCCATCGCCTGGCTGCTGTCCCCGGCCGCCTCCTTCGTCAACGGCGCGACCCTCACCGTCGACGGCGGCGCCACCGTCCTGGACCCGGGCACCCTGCCCTTCGCCTACCGCATCGACCCGCGTGAGTCCGCCGGCTGACCCTGGCGCCAGCCGTCGGGGTGGCCGGTGGCCGGACCGGCCGGCCGGTTCAGGGATCGAGCACGCTGTGTCGGGTAAGCGGGTAAGCGGGCAAGCGGGGGAGCGCGGTCAAGCCCGTCGGGTCACGACCCCCGTGCCGGGCGCTGGTCAGCCGGCGGCCCTGAACCGCACGGATCGGGTGGCGGGTCGGCGGTCGGCTGAGCGGCGTCGTCGGTGACTGAATCCCGGTACTTCGAGGCGGAGTTCACACCGTGAGGAAGACCAGTCCGCCGAGCCCGGCCAGTGAGCAGTACCAGGCGAACGGTTTCAGGGTGTGCGTCTGGAAGTACTTGCTGAGGAAGTGCACGGCCGCGTACCCGCCGACGAAGGCAAGCGCGCTCGCGACCGGGACCTGTGCGCCGAGGTCGGCGCCGTACCCGTCGATCAGCGAGGGCAGTTCGAACAGGGCGGCGGACCCGATCACGGGCGCGGTGAGGAGGAACGCGAAGCGCGCCGAGTCCTCGTGGGACAGGCCGTTGAGGATGCCGGCGCCGATGGTGATCCCCGTGCGGCTGATCCCGGGCAGGAAGGCGGTGATCTGCGCCGCCCCGATGAAGGCCGCCTGCCGGTAGCTCAACTGGACGATCCGGCGGTCCGACTGTCCTTCGGCGGAGAGGTGTTCGTCGCCAGGGGCGATGTACGGCTGCGCCCGGCGTCGGCCGGAGCCGTCGCGGCGGAGCAGCTCGACGCCGAACAGCATGAGGCCGTTCACGGTGAGGAAGACGGCGGCGGGGACGGGCTTGCCCAGGGCCGCCTTGAACACCCCGCTGATGGCCAGTCCGGCGATGCCGACGGGCGTGGCTCCCGCGATCACCAGCCAGGCGAGGCGCTGGTCCGGGTCGCGGATGAGCCGGCGGCGGACCGAGCTGCACAGGCCCCGCGCGATCCGCGCCCAGTCTTGCCGGAACCGGATCACCAGGGCCAGCGTGGTGGCCAGACGCAGCCCGACCAGGACGGCCAGGTACGGCGAGCCCGGCGCGGACACGTCGAGGTCGTGCCGCCAGCGCCCGCCGATCACTGCGGGCAGGAGGATGCTGTGGCCGAGGCTGGAGACCGGGAACAGCTCGGTGACGCCTTGCAGCAGGCCGACACCGACGGCTTCGGGATAGGTCAGGACGGACATCTTCGACGACGACTTTCGCAATCGGCGGGAGGCCGGTGAACGGCCTCCGCACGAGGGTGACGCCGCTTCCCCCGTCCCTCGGCGGAGCGAGGTTACTACAAGATGATCTATGCGTTTCGCCGGGTCGCCTGCGGTCGGCTCGTGCCCGGCAAGCGAATTGACGTCACGACAGCAGCCGCCGAGCCGTCGCGCAAGGCCGGCGTTGCGGCAGTCCTCGTCCCGGCGGCGTGCCGGTGGGCGCAGACCTGTACTCTCGGGGCGCTGTTGATCAAGAGCTCGATCGAACGGGGGAAACATGGGTGTGACGCGCAAAGGTGGCCGGATCCTTGCAACGACGGCGGCGGCGCTGCTGACCGTGGTCGCAGTGCCGGGCGCCGCGGAGGCGAACAGCGGTGCGCCGTACATCGGGTACGGCTACCCGAACTCCGCTGTGGCCGTGTCGTGCGTGCAGAAGTTCTACAACGTCTGGGCCTCCAACGGGGTTTGGATCACCGTGGACGGGAAGTTCGGGCCGATGACCGAGAAGGCCATCAGGATCGTCCAGGACAAGATCAACCGCGTTCCCGGGTACTACGTCGGGCCGCCGGACGGGGTCGTCGGTCGGCTGACCGGTACCGCCATGGTGTTGATCGACCGCGATGAGTCGGTGTTCCCGGGCTCGTACCGGGACACGTGCCGGCTGGCCCTCCCCACGACCTGAGGCCCTGCGGCCGTCGGCCCGCCTGCGGCCCACGGCCGCCCCCGAGCCGTGCCGTGCCGTGCCGTGCCGTGCCAGGCCACGGCACGGCAACCGGCAACCGGCCGACGAGTCAGGCGTAGTCAGCAAGGGGTTGGGCAAGTCCGGGGCCGCCCGTGTGCGGGGTCCGGACGTAGTCCTCGGGAGGCTCGGGAAGGATCTGCAGGCAGGCTGCGGAGCAGGTGTTGACCAGGAGCGGCAAGACGTCGGTGGCAACTCGCAGCGAGATCCATGCCTGGTGGATCTCGGCTCCCTCCAGCGACCGGTCACACACGCTGCACCTGCGGAGTGCCGTAGCACCCCATTCTCCGGGGTCGACGTCGTCGAGGTCGAGGTCTGCGGTCTCCACACCGCCAGGTCGGAGCGGGGGGAACGGCGAGCGGAGCTTCTCGTTGCCGTACAGGGCGCGCGTGCTCACAGTGCTGCGTTTCAGGCTCGGGCACCTGGACAGCTCATACGGGAACCAGTGCAGCCGGTAGGAGGTGTACGGGGTGAATTCCTGCAGGCTGCGCATGGCGCCGATCTCCGGGGGGATCCGGACCAGGTTGCTGCCGCAGAGGATGAACTGCTTGACGGCGGTGAGCTTCGCGATGCTGGCCGGCAGGGTGACGATCTGGCGCCGCTCTCGGGGACTCATCTCCACCAACGGCCGAAACACCTCCCGTCCGTCGGCGGCGGCTTCCTCGATCAGCGCCAGGAGGTGCTGCCAGGCCGCCGAAGAGGTGTCCTGACGCTCACTGTGGAAGTGCACCCGTCGCCGGTTGCTCACCCGGCCCTGGTCGAAGCACGTGCAGACGTCCCGGTAGGACTCGCTGCTGCCCGGGACCGCATTCTCCGTGTTGCCCCACCGATTGGTGTGCGGTGCCGGCTCTGCTTCATTCGCCATGTACATGCGGTGCGGTCACTCGATGGCGGGACGGTCCGGCGAAGACCGTCCCCCACCCTCCTCCACACCACTGCACTCCCCACTCTCGGAGCGATGACCAGCAGAAATGGAGAAACCGCGGCTGGAGGACTAGCTGGCTGCCCAGCCAAGGAGGACCAGGCCCAGCAGCAGCCCGAGCATGATCAGCAGGCAGGAGGACCCGCCACTGCCGCCTGTCGGAGGAGTGGTGTGGGCAGTCGGGCGGGGATTCCAGCCGTACCAGACCAGCGCTCCACTGGAGGCCATGATTTCAGGTGCGAAGACATCCCACAGTGTGTCCCGCCAGTGGACGTAGAACGCCATGCCCGCGTCGCGGGTGACTTGGCCGTTGCGCACCCGGTAGATCGCCAAGGCGTCCTTGAGGTCCCCGTAACTGATCATCACGTCCTCGTCCGTGCGGCAGGAGCGCAGTTGCGAGAGCGCAGTGGGGACCCCCTCCGTCGCAACCGGCATGCGCATCCACTCATCGAGTGCAGCCGCGCGGGCCTCATCGAAGGTGGCGTACACGCGCTCGTCGATCTCGACGTGGTTGTCCCCGTGAGCACGCCAGGGAGTGGAGATCCACATCGTTCCCCAACCGGGACCGCGCTCAGTCATGTTCATCCTCCTCAGGCGTGCCGCGGTGTCGCGGCCCGAGGATCGAGTCTGACGAGGTTCCCGGCTCGGAGCCAGAGCTAGGTGTGCATCTGCCGGAGCCCGGTTACACGGGGGCCCAGGTCTTCTGCTTGAGGCGTTCGTAGGGTGTCTGGCCGCCGAGAGCGCCGTGTGGGCGGCGGAAGTGGTGCCTCACCGGGGCGGCCCGGGATGTCGGGGTCCCAGTGGCCCTGGTGACGCCGCCACCGCCTCGCCTCGGCGGGCCGGGCGCGGTCCCCGGCGTGGTGCCGCAGCCGTTTCGCGTGGTGCCCGGGCCGGGGGCGTGGGGCTGTGCTGGTCAGGGGTGGGTGATGCGGGGAGCGCGTTCGTGAGGAGGCGGATGGCGGCGTCGGCGAGGTCGTCGTCGGTGGGCGGGGCGGCGCCAAGGTGCGGCCGATGGGGGCGTCGAGGGCGCGCCAGTGCAGACCGGCGCACTGTCCGCTTCCCAGGCGTGCAGCCCAGGCCGACCGCCGGGACCTCGAACGGCCGGGCCGCCGCAACACGCGGCGGCCCGGACCCGAAGTCTTCGCCGCGGTCACGACGCGGCAGCCGCGAGCTGCTCCTCCAGGGCAGCCAGCGTCCGGTAGCAGTTCAGCACCTGGGCGATGGAGGAGTTCGGCTCGCGACCCTCGCGGACGGCGGCGACGAACTCGCGGTCCTGCAGCTCGATGCCGTCCATCGAGACGTCGACGCCACTCACGTCGATCGGCTCGTCGTTCCCGGTGAAGAGGTCGTCGTAACGTGCGAGGTAGGTGCCGGTGTCGCCGATATAGCGGAAGAAGGTGCCCAGCGGACCGTCATTGTTGAAGGACAGCGACAGCGTGCAGATGGCCCCGTTCTCCGCGCGCAGCTGGATCGACATGTCCATCGCGATGCCGAGTTCGGGGTGGATCGGCCCTTGGATCGCGTTGGCCTGCACGATCGGCGAGCCGGTCTGATGGGCGAACAGGTCGACGGTGTGCGCGGCGTGGTGCCACAGCAGGTGGTCGGTCCAGGAGCGCTGCTGCCCGAGGGCGTTGAGGTTCGTGCGGCGGAAGAAGTAGGTCTGCACGTCCATCTGCTGGATCCGGTAGTCCCCGGCCTGGATCCGCTGCCGCACCCACTGGTGGCTGGGGTTGAAGCGCCGGGTGTGCCCCACCATCGCGACGAGCCCGGTGCCCTGCTGCGCGGTCAGGCACGCCTCGGCGTCGGCGAGCGAGGCGGCCAACGGGATCTCGACCTGGACGTGCTTGCCCGCCTCCAGGCAGGCCAGCGTCTGCGCGGCGTGCATCGGCGTGGGCGTGGCGAGGATGACGGCGTCGACGTCGTCCATCGTCAGCACCTCCTCCAACGTCGCGACGCCTCGGCCCACGCCCTGATCCTCGGCGAACTTCCGGGCGTTTTCGAGGGAGCTGCTCACGACGGCGGTCACCTCGACGCCCTTGATACGCCTGAGCGCGGCCGCGTGCTTGGCACCGAAGGCGCCGCCTCCGGCGAGAGCGATCCGGACGGTCCGGTCGTCAGTCATGTCACTCCTTCACGGCGGGCACCTCGGCCCGCGGGTGGTTCTCCAGGATCAGGTGTCCGACGGCCGTGTTGGACGCCGGCACGTGGTAGAAGCGGTGCTTGACCTCGATCTCACCGCTTCCGTCGATGTCGCTCATCGCGCCGCGGGCGATCAGCCACATGACCAGCTCGATGCCCTCCGAGCCCGCCTCCTCGACGTACTCCAGGTGCGGCACCTGCGACAGGCCGGCCGGGTCCTGGACCAGCCGGTCCAGGAAGACGTTGTCCCACTCGCGATTGATGAGGCCCGCCCGGGGGCCCTGCAGCTGGTGGCTCATGCCACCGGTGCCCCACACCTGGACGTTCAGCGGCCTGTCGTAGGACTCGATCGCCCGGCGCAGCGCCTGGCCGAGCCGGAAGCACCGCGCGCCCGAGGGCACCGGGTACTGCACCACGTTGACGTGGAACGGGATCACCTTGCACGGCCACTTCTCGACGTCCCCGAACATCAGTGACAGCGGGACGGTCAGGCCGTGGTCGACGGTCATCTCGTTGGCGAGGGTGAGGTCGAAGTCGGCGCGGATCAGTGCGTGCGCGATGTGCGCGGCCAGCTCCGGATCGCCCTCGATTCCGGGGACCGGCCTGGGTCCGTAGCCCTCGTCGGCGGTGGGGAAGGCCGCGCCGGTGCCGAGCACGAAGGTCGGGATCATCGACAGGTCGAAGGTGGAGGCGTGGTCGTTGTAGACCAGGAAGATCACGTCGGGGGCGTTGTCCCGTTCCCACTGCTTGGAGAACTCGTAGCCCTCGAAGACCGGCCGCCAGTAGGGCTCGTCGGTCTTGTGGTGGTCCATCGCCGCGCCGATCGCCGGTACGTGCGAGGTGAAGACCGCGCCGGTGATGACGGTCTGTCCCTGCGGCGAGCGCCGGTCGGTGTGGGCCGCTTCGAGGACGGCGTGGTCGATCCGGTTGCCGGTGATGGAGCGGCCGCCGGCGACCATCATGTCGCGGTAGTCCTGCTCGGTCATGCCGGTCATCGAGCCTGCCATCTGCTGGAACGACAGCCCCAGCGTCGCACCCCACTTGGCGAGGAAGTAGATGTTGCCGCCCTCCCGTATCGCGGCGTTGAGGTCGCGGTCGAGCAGCGCCTGCTTCTGCTCCTCCCGCAGCGGCCAGGCGTCCAGGTAGGCGCGCTCGTCGGCGAGGTAGCGCTCACGGTTCTCCGCCGTCATCAGCGACATGCAGAACTGGTTGAGGTGGTAACCCTTGGCGGACTGCTCGGCGTCGAAGACGGTCGTCCCCGGGACCAGCTGGTAGCTCTTGTCCAGCGACATGGGTGGGTCCTCCGTTCGTGGGACGGTTCAGTGCGATTCGGGCCAGTACAGGCGCATCGGGTTGTCGACGAGGAGCCGGTGCCGCAGCTCCGGTGTCGGCGCGATGTGCGGCACGAAGTCGACGAGCAGGCCGTCGTCGGGCATGTGGTGGGTGAGGTTCGGGTGCGGCCAGTCGGTGCCCCACAGCACCCGGTCGGGGAACTCCTCGACCACGCGTCGGGCGAACGGGACGACGTCGCGGTAGGCCGTCCGTTCCCCGCCGAGGGCCGGCGGGCCGCTCACCGACAGCCGCTCCGGGCAGGTGACCTTGCACCAGATGTCGGGGCGGGCCCGCATGAAGTCCAGGAACGCCTCGAACTCCGGGCCGTGCGGGTCCTTGGTGACATCGGGCCGGCCCATGTGGTCGACGACCAGCGGCACCGGGATCGAGAGGAGGAACTCGCGCAGGTCGGCGAGGTCGGCCGCCTCGAAGTAGACGACGACGTGCCAGCCGTACGGTCCGATCCGCTCGACGACGTCCCACAGGTCCTGCTGCGGCGCCGCGTCGACGAGCCGCTTGACGAAGTTGAACCGCACGCCGCGCACCCCGGCCTCGTGCAGTTCCCGCAGCTCCTCGTCCGGGACGCCCGGGTGCACGGTGGCGACACCCCGGGCCATGCCGTCGGCGGCGTGCAGTGCGTCCACCAGTGCGCGGTTGTCGGTGCCGTGGCAGGTGGCCTGCACGATCACGTTCCGGCTGAATCCCAAGTGGTCGCGCAGTGCGAAGAGTTGGTCCTTGGAGGCGTCGCACGGGGTGTACTTGCGTTCGGGTGCGTAGGGGAACTGCCCGCCGGGGCCGAA
Organism: Kitasatospora sp. NPDC096140; assembly: GCF_040303045.1. Classification (NCBI taxonomy): domain Bacteria; kingdom Bacillati; phylum Actinomycetota; class Actinomycetes; order Kitasatosporales; family Streptomycetaceae; genus Kitasatospora; species Kitasatospora sp. NPDC096140. Next base: position 40,471 of record NZ_JBEOUW010000015.1, on the reverse strand, counting down.
GACATGGCAGTGTGCATCGACCGCGCCGGCGGGCAGTTCGTGTGCGGGGCTGCTGGGATCGGCGTACCAGTCCAGCCAGCCGGGGGTCTTCTCGAAGGTCGTCGTCATCCTCAGTCCTCGTACCGCAGCCCGAGCGCGGCCAGCGGGCCGCGCATGTCGTAGATGTCCAGGCCCAGTTCGCCCGCCCGGAACCGCTCGCGCTTGGCCGCCTCGGCCGCCTCGCGCCCGGCCGCCGCCTCGGCGACCTCGGCGGCCCGCTCGCGCGGCACGACGACGACGCCGTCGCCGTCCGCTACGACGACGTCGCCGGGCCGGACCAGGGCGTTGGCACAGACCACGGGTACATTGACCGAGCCGAGGGTGGCCTTGACCGTGCCCTTGGCGTTGATCGCCCGCGCGAAGACCGGGAAGTCCATCTCCTGGAGGTCGGCCACGTCGCGGACGCCGCCGTCGATGACCAGGCCCCGGCATCCCCGGGCGCGGAAGGAGGTGGCGAGCAGGTCGCCGAAGAAACCGTCCTCGCTCTCGGTCGTGCAGGCGGCGACGACGACGTCGCCCTCGCGGATCTGCTCGGCGGCGACGTGCAGCATCCAGTTGTCGCCGGGCTGCAGCAGGACGGTCACCGCCGTGCCGCACAGCCGGGCCTTGGGGTAGACCGGGCGCAGGTAGGGGCGCATGAGTCCGACCCGGCCCATCGCCTCGTGGACCGTCGCGACGCCGAACTCCGACAGCGCGGCGACCGTCTGGGGGTCGGCGCGGGTGATCGACGTGTGGACGACACCTATGTCGGTGTGTTCCATGCCTTCTTCTCCTGGGTTCAACGGCCGGCTGCGGCGAGGCGGGCGGCGAGGCGGGGGTAGACACGCAGGGCGTTGCCCGAGTAGACGGCGGCCCGCTCCTCGTCCGAGAGGTTCGAGGTGGCGTCGACGTACCGCTTCGTGTCGTCGAAGTGGTGGCCGGTGTGCGGGTCGATGTCGCGGACCGCGCCGATCATCTCGCTGGCGAAGAGGACCGACCGGCTGGGGATCACCCGGGTCAGCAGGTCGACGCCGGGCTGGTGGTAGACGCAGGTGTCGAAGAAGACGTTGTGCAGCAGTGTCTCGGGATCGGGCTTGCCGAGCGCCATCGCCAGGCCGCGGAACCGCCCCCAGTGGTAGGGCACCGCGCCGCCGCCGTGCGGGATCACGAACCGCAGCGTCGGGAAGTCCGCGAACAGATCGCCCTGGACCAGTTGCATGAACGCCGTGGTGTCGGCGTTGAGGTAGTGGGCACCGGTGGTGTGGAAGGCCGGGTTGCACGACGTGCTGACGTGGATCATGGCAGGGATGTCGTACTCGGCCATCGCCTCGTAGAGCGGGTACCAGCTGCGGTCGGTCAGCGGCGGCGCGGTCCACCGGCCGCCCGATGGGTCGGGGTTGAGGTTGACCGTCACCGCACCGAGTTCCTCGACGGCGCGGCGCAGTTCGGGCAGACAGCTTGCGGGGTCGGCGCCGGGCGACTGCGGGAGCATCGCGCCCACCGCGAAGCGGTCGGGGTAGAGCGTGCTGACGCGGTGGACCAGGTCGTTGCAGATCCGCGCCCACACCGAGGAGACCGCGAAGTCGCCGATGTGGTGGGCCATGAAGCTGGCCCGCGGGGAGAAGATCGTCAGGTCGCTGCCGCGCTCGTCCATGAGCCGCAGCTGGTTGCCCTCGATCGCCCGGCGCAGGTCGTCGTCGGTGATGCTGAGGGTGTCGGGGTCGGGTGCGTCGCCGCCGGAGCCGGCCGCCGCCACCTGCCGGTCCCGCCACTGCGCCAACTGCGGCGGTGCGGTGGTGAAGTGACCGTGACAGTCGATGATCATGCGTGCTCTCCTGGAGGGCGTTCGGGGTCAGTCCTGGGCCGCGGGCCAGCCGGTGTACTGCTCGGCGAGGAAGGTGCGGCCGGCCCGGGTGCCCACCGCGTTGTCGAGCTCGCCGAGTTGGCGCCGCAGGTCGAACGGCGTGGCACCGGGCGCGGTGTGCAGCAGCCGAGTCATCCAGTACGAGAAGTTCTGTGCCCGCCAGACCCGCTGGAGGGCGCGCGGCTGGTAGTCGTCCAGCGCGGCCGCGCCCTCGCTGCCGAGCGCCCGCAGCAGGACACCGGCGAGGACCTTCACGTCGTGCAGCGCCAGGTTCAGCCCGCGGGCGCCGGTCGGCGGTACGGTGTGCGCGGCGTCGCCCGCCAGCGCCATCGAGCCCCAGCGCATCGGCTCCTGCACGAAGGAGCGGAACCGCAGCACCGTCTTCTCCAGGATCGGCCCCTCCTTGAGCCGGAAGCCGTCCTCGCCGGCCACCCGGGCCTGGAGCGTCTCCCAGATGCGGTCGTCCGGCCAGGCGTCCACGGACTCGTCGGGGGCGCACTGGAAGTACATCCGCTGCACGGTCTCGGTGCGCTGGCTGATCAGCGCGAACCCGTGCTCGGAGTGGGCGTAGACCAGCTCGGGTGCGCTCGTCGGTGCCTCGGCCATGATGCCGAACCACGCGAAGGGGTACTCCTTGCCGTAGCGCGCCCGCCGGTCCTCGGGGACCAGATCGCGGCACATGCTGCGCGACCCGTCCGCACCGACCACGTACCGCGCCCGGACTTCGTGGCGGGTCCCGTCGGGCGCGGTCCAGCGGACCCGGGGAGCGTCGGTCGTGATGTCGAGGACTTCGGTGTCCCTGACACCGAAGTGGACCGTGCCGCCGTCGCGTTGCCGGGCGTCGGCCAGGTCGACGAACACGTCGGTCTGCGGGTAGAGCCACACCGACGCGCCGACCAGCTCCTTGAAGTCGATGCGGTACGGCCGGCCGCCGAACCGGAGCTCGACGCCCTCGTGCTCGTGGCCGTCGAGCAGGACCCGCTCGGAGACACCGGTCTCGACCAGGTCCCGGGCCGCGTCGGCTTCGAGGATGCCGGCCCGCTGCGTCGTCTCGATCTCGTGCCGGGTGCGGGTGTCGAGCACGATCGTCTCGATCCCGGCGCGCCCGAGCAGATGGGCCAGCATCAGGCCGGCTGGGCCGGCACCGACGACGGCGACGGGGACCGAGGCAACGGTGTCGACGATGGCATCGGCCATGGCATCTCCTGAACGGTGGCGCGGGGTTGCGAAGGCTCCGAACACCCCGAACGCTCGCATCCGGGGCCTCGACCGGTCGCCCCCCTTTCCGTCAGGCGGAAACCTCCCCGGGTTTCAGACCGTCGTCCGGGCCCGCCTGCCGAGCTCCTCGGAGATCCCCCGCACAGCCCTCAGCAGCGGCTCGCGCAGCCCGCGCGCACGGCTCGCACCCCGCGCCGCGATGACGATCCCCAGGGCGGCGCTCACCGGGCCGGCCCGGCCGATCCGCACCGGCGCGGCCACCGCGACCGATCGCTCCGAGAGCTGCCGGTCACTGACGAAGACCTGCTCGCGGCGGATCCGGTCCAGCTGCGCCCGCAGCGCCTTCGGTTCGGTGACGGTGTGCGGGGTCCAGGCCCGGAGCGGCGATTCGAGGACTTCCTCCTGGATCTCCAGGGGCGCGTGCGCCAGCAGCACCCGGCCCATCCCGGTGGAGCCGATGGGAAACCGGGATCCGACCATCGTGACGACCTCGACCGACCCGTGTCCCGCGATCCGTTCCACGAAGACCAGCTCCGTGCCCTCGCGCACCGCGAGCTGGACGTTCTCGTGGGTCGCCTCGTAGAGGTCCTGCATGAACGGCAGCGCCGCGTCACGCAGGATCTGGGTCCGCGGACACCCCGAGGCGATCTCCCACAGGCGCAGCCCGACGTGCCACGACCCGTCCTCCGCGCGTTCGAGCGCTCCCCAGCCCGCCAGCTCCGTGACCACGCGGTGCGTGGTGCTCAAGGCCATGCCCGTACGCTGAGCGATCTCCGACAGTGTCTGCGACGGGTGCTCACGGTCGAAGGCCGCAAGGACCTCAAGGACCTTTCCGGCCGCCGTGCTCCGGGGTGTGATCATCCGGCCAGTCTCGCAGACCGGCGCGAAGCCCCCTGGCCCGCGTCGTACCGGCTGCCGGACCCAAGGAGGCGATGTGAACCAAGAGATCTCCGGGCTGTCCTCGATGGCGACGCGGCCGGTCCTGGCCGACCTCTGCGAACACCTGCGGCACACCTGCGGCATCCCGGTGCGCTTCGAGTCCGCAGGCGGCGTCGAGGTCGCACGGCGGGTGCGCGAGGGCGTCGGGGCCGACCTGCTCGTCCTCGCCGCAGGAGCACTGGCCGAACTGGAGGATGAGGGACTCGTGCTGAGGGGCACGGCGCGCCCGCTCTGGGTCTCCCAGGTCGTCGCCGCGGTACCGGACGGGGCGCCGGTACCGGCGCTCGACTCGGAATCCGACCTGCGGGCCGCGCTCCTGTCTGCGACGGGGATCGCGTACTCCACCGGTCCCAGCGGGACGGCTCTCATCGGGCTGATCGCCCGGCTGGGGCTCACCGGCACGCTCTCGGAGCGGCTCGTCCAGGCACCGGCGGGGGTGCCCGCCGGCAGCCTGCTCTCGTCCGGCCGGGCCGACCTGGCCTTCCAGCAGCGCAGCGAGCTGACGGACCTGCCGGGCGTCTTCGTCGTCGGACCGCTGCCAGGCGACACCGCGATCGACTCGGTCTTCAGCGGGGGCGTCCTGGCGTCCTCCGGCCGACCGGGCCGGGCCCGCACGGTCCTCGACCTCCTCGGCTCCGACACGGCGTCGGGGATCGCCCGCGCCAGGGGCATGCGGGCGGTCGGGTAGCAGGGCCCGACACGAGGCCCCGGAAAGCGCGGAACCACCCGGCGGACGATCGTCACGGCTCTTATGACAACAGCATTGACGTGTCTTTGGCTCCCCCGGTTTCATGGCTCGCACTTCCCCCACCCCCACCCTCCACCCCCAAGGCGGTGATCCCTTGGCATCGACGGCGAAGGCCACGGGCAGCGGTCCGGTCGGCGCCCGGTGGGGTGCCGGGCCGCGGACGATGAGCGCCTCCGCGCAGCGCTGCCCGACCAGCCGCAACGCCGTGTCGACGCGTGTCGACGATCAGTTCGCGGACACTGCGCGTTCGCTCGCCCCGGCCGCTACGACAACGCCGTCGACGTAGACGGGTCTTCTGGGTGGCCGAGTGCTTCCCGGGCGCGGTTGAGGTAGGCGCGGAAGGCGGTGCGCTCCCGGGCCGTGAAGCCCGTGAGCATCTCGTCCTCCAGTTCCCGGACGGCCGGGGCATGGAGGGCCAGCAGGGCGCGGCCGTCGTCGGTGAGGCTGATGACGTGGCGGCGCCGGCTCGCCGGGTCCGGGGACCGGGTGATGAGGTTCCGTCGCTCCAGCGCGCCGACCAGGTCGGACATGGACTGCGGTCTGACGAAGGAGTTGCGGGCGAGCTCGGCCGAGGACATGCCGTCCCGGCGTTCGAGCACGGTCAGCGCGGTGTACTGGAGGGCGGTGACGCCCGAGGGCTTGAGCAGTTCGTCGAGCCGGGCCCGGGTGGCCAGCTCGACCTGCTTCACCGCGTACAGCAGCGACGGCGGAGCGGCGCCCGTCACAAGTCCTCCCCATCGTCAGGAAACCTGTCGAAAATCCTAGCCCAACCCCCTTGCCTGACGGCGGCACACCCTCCGATACTCAGGATTCCTGATAATTGAGGAGCCTTTCTGTGAGTACGCTTTCCATCGAACACCGCGCCGGGGTAGCGGTGTTGACCCTCCGGCGCGCCAGCAAGCGCAACGCCCTCGATGACGCCACCGTGCTGAGCGTCGAGGAGTTCTTCCGGAAGCCGGGCGCCGACGTGCGCGCCGTCGTCCTGGACGCCGAAGGTGACCACTTCTCGGCCGGGCTCGACCTGGGCGAGCTGACCGAGCGCTCCACCGAGGAGGCGCTGGAGCACTCGCTCATGTGGCACCGCGTCTTCGACACCATCGAGGGCGGGCGCGTCCCCGTGGTGGCCGCGCTGAAGGGCGCGGTGATCGGTGGCGGCCTGGAGCTGGCGGCCTCCGCGCACATCCGCGTGGCCGAACCGTCCACGTTCTACGCGCTGCCCGAGGGACAGCGCGGACTCTTCGTCGGCGGTGGCGGCTCGGTCCGGATCCCCCGGCTGATCGGCGCGCACCGGATGGCGGACATGATGCTCACCGGTCGCGTGCTCGACGCCGCCGAGGGCCAGGCCGCCGGCCTCTCGCAGTACCTGACCGAGGAGGGCGGGGCGCGCGCCAAGGCGCTGGAACTCGCGGAGCGGATCGCGGCCAACGCACCCCTGACCAACTTCGCCGTCCTCCAGGCACTCCCGCGGATCGCCGAGGCCTCGCCCGCGGGCGGCTTCCTGCTCGAATCCCTCATGTCGGCGGTCGCCGCCGGCAGCCGCGACGCCCAGGAGCGGATGCGGGCGTTCCTGGACGGCCGCGCCGCGAAGATCGCCGCCGGACCGGGCACCCACCGGAAGGACGCCCGATGAGCGAGATCCTCCGCACCCCCGGCCCCAGGGTCAGGGACGAGTCGGAGATCGGCCGCTACCTCCGCTGGCTGGAGTCGGAGCGGCAGCTGAGCTTCCCCGACTACGACAGCCTGTGGCAGTGGTCCGTCACCGAACTGGACGGCTTCTGGTCGTCGATCTGGGAGTTCTTCGACGTCCGCCCGCACACCCCGCCCACCGCCGCATTGGGCCGCAGGTCCATGCCGGACACCGAATGGTTCCCCGGCGCGACCCTCAACTACGCCGAGCACGCGCTCCGTCGCGAGGGGTCCGCCGCCGACGACGCCGCCGTCGCGCTGGTCGCCCGCTCCCAGACCCGGGCACCGGTCGAGCTGACCTTCGGCGAACTCCGCGACCAGGTCGCCCGGGCGCGCGCCGGGCTGCTGCGCCTCGGCGTCCGCAAGGGCGACCGGGTCGTCGCCTACCTGCCGAACATCCCGGAGACGCTGGTGGCCTTCCTCGCCACCGCGAGCATCGGGGCGGTCTGGGCGGCCTGCGCGCCGGAGTTCGGCCCGCGCAGCGTGGTCGACCGGTTCGCCCAGCTCGAACCGAAGGTGCTGCTGACCGTCGCCGGCTACCGCTACGGGGACCGGGACGTCGACCGCCGCACCGAGGTGGCGGAGATCGCCGCTCAGCTGCCCACCGTCGAGCGGGTCGTCCACGTCGCGTACGGACCGAACGCCCTCCCCGACGCGCTGGGCTGGGCGGAGCTGCTGGCCGAACCGGCCGAACTGTCCTTCGCTCCCGTGCCGTTCGACCATCCGCTGTTCGTGCTCTTCTCCTCCGGCACCACCGGCATTCCCAAGGCGATCGTCCACCGGCACGGCGGGATCCTCCTGGAGCACCTGAAGAACAACGCGCTGAGCTGGGACCTGAAGCCGGGCGACCGGATGCTCTGGTTCAGCACCACCGCCTGGATGCTGTGGAACACCCTCGCCTCGGCGCTGCTCGTCCGCGCCTCGATCGTCATGATCGACGGCAACCCGGTCCACCCCGACCTGCGGGAGCAGTGGCGGATCGCGGAGGAGACGGGGGCGACGCTGATGGGCGTGAGCCCCGGCTACCTCATGGCCTGCCGCAAGGCCGGGATCCGGCCCGCCGAGGAGTTCGACCTGTCGCGGCTGCGGCAGCTCGGCGCGGCGGGCAGCCCGCTCGCCGCCGACGGTTTCCGCTGGGTGGCCGAGCAGTTCGGGGACCGGGTCCTCCTGAACGTCGGCTGCGGCGGCACCGACGTGTGCACCGGCATCCTCCAGGGCAGCCCGCTCCAGACCGTGCGCGCCGGGGAGATCTCCGGCCCCTGCCTCGGGGTCGCCGCGTACGCCTACGACAGCGAGGGCCGGCGGGTCGTCGGCGAGCTGGGGGAGCTGGTGATCACCGAGCCGATGCCGTCGATGCCCGTCGGTTTCTGGGGCGACACCGACGGCTCCCGCTACCGGGCCGCGTACTTCGAGGAGTACCCGGGCGTGTGGCGGCACGGCGACTGGGTCCGGTTCGCCCCCGAGGGCCACTGCGTCGTCGCCGGACGCTCCGACGCCACCCTCAACCGGGGTGGGGTCCGGCTCGGTACCGCCGAGTTCTACGCCGTCGTCGAGGACCTGCCCGAGATCGAGGACAGTCTCGTCGTCCACATCGAGGACCCCGAGGGCGGCAACGGGGAGCTGCTGCTCTTCGTCGCGGGCCCCGTGGAGCTGGACGACGCCCTCCGTACCAGGATCGCCCGCGCGCTGCGGTCGGCGCTGTCGCCGCGCCACGTCCCGGACGTCATCGAGCGGGTACCGGCGATCCCGCGCAACCGCACCGGCAAGAAGCTGGAGGTGCCGGTCAAACGGATCCTCCTCGGCGCGCGTCCCGAGTCCGTCGCCAGCACCGACGTCCTCGCCGACCCACGTTCCCTGGCCGCCTTCGTCGCGTACGCCGCCGGGCGGGCCGCCGGCACCGGGCACGGGAGCGCGTCGTGAGGGTCGCCGTCGTCGGCACCGGGGTCATCGGGGCCTCCTGGACCACGCTCTTCCTGTCGTACGGGCACGAGGTCGTCGCCAGCGATCCCGCGCCCGGCGCGGAGGAGCGCCTCCGGGCGGCCGTCGCCGCCGACCAGCGCCGGCTGTCCTTCACCCCGGACCTCGCCGAAGCCGTCGCGGACGCCGACTTCGTCCAGGAGAACGGCCCGGAGCGTCCCGAGCTGAAGGACGAGGTCTTCGCCGTCCTCGACGCCGCGGCCCCGCCGGGGACGATCCTGGCGAGCAGCTCCTCCGGGCTGCTGCCGTCGCGGATCCAACGGGCCTGCGCGGCCCATCCCGAACGGGTCCTCGTCGGGCACCCGTTCAACCCGCCCCACCTCATCCCGCTGGTCGAGGTCGTACCGGGCGAGCGGACCGGTGAGGCCGCCGTCGAAGAAACCATGCGGTTCTACCGAAGCCTGGGCCGCCGTCCGATCCGGCTGCGCCAGGAACTGCCCGGCCATGTCGCGAACCGGCTCCAGGCGGCACTGTGGCGGGAGGCGTACTCCCTCGTCGAGCGGGGCGCGGCGAGCGTCGCCGACATCGACGCGGCCATCGCCCACGGTCCCGGCCTGCGCTGGGCGCTGCTCGGACCCTTCCTCAACCAGCACCTCTCGGGCGGTGCGGGCGGCATCGCGCACGTCCTGGAGCACCTCGGCCCGCCCATGGAGGAGTGGTGGGCCGACCTCGGCGCACCACGCCTCACCCCCGAACTGACGCGCACGATCACCGAAGGCGTCAGCGACGAGCTGGCCGGGACCGCGGAGGCCGACCTCCTCGCGGAACGCGACGCCCTCCTCTCCCTCCTCCTCGACGCCAAGAACCGGACCGACCACCTGTGAGCACTCCGATGAACCCCACCGATCCGATCGCCATCGACTTCCACGTGCACGTGGAGCAGGACGCCCACGGCCATCTCGCGCTCGACGCGGAGCTGATGGACGCCTCGGCCGCCTACTTCAAGTCCGGCCAGGACCGCACGCCGACCGTGGAGCGCCTGGCCGCGTACTACCGCGAGCGCCGCATGGCCGCCGTGATCTTCACGGTGGACGCCACCACGGGCCTGGGCCACCCCGCCCTGTCCAGCGAGGAGATCGCCGAGGCGGCGGCCGCCCACCGCGACGTCCTCATCCCGTTCGGCTCGGTCGACCCGCACCGGCCGGACGCCGTCGCCCGGGCCCGCTCGCTCGTCCTCGACCACGGCGTCCGCGGCTTCAAGTTCCACCCGAGCCTCCAGGCGTTCGCGCCGAACGCCCGTGAGCACTACCCGCTCTACGAGACGATCCAGGAACTGGGTGTCCCCGCCCTGTTCCACACCGGGCAGACCGGGATCGGCGCGGGCCTGCCCGGCGGGCGCGGCATCAAGCTGCGCTGGTCCGACCCGATGCTCCTGGACGACGTCGCCGCCGACTTCCCCGGCCTGACCATCGTCCTCGCGCACCCGTCGGTGCCCTGGCAGGACGAAGCGATCTCCATCGCCACGCACAAGGCCAACGTCTACATCGACCTGTCGGGGTGGTCGCCGAAGTACTTCCCGCCGCAACTCGTGAAGGCGGCCGGCTCCTTCCTCCAGCACAAGGTGCTGTTCGGCTCGGACTTCCCCGTCGTCACGCCCGACCGCTGGCTGGCGGACTTCGACACCCTCGACATCAAACCGGAGGTCCGCCCCCTGATCCTCAAGGAGAACGCCGTCCGCGTCCTGGCCCTCTGACAGCGCACGCGAAGGCGACCGGGCGCGATGGTTTCCCGGCGCCCCGTTCCTCTCATCGGCAACGCGCCCGACTGCCTGTCAGTGAAGAACCGGGCGGCGGCTCCGTGCGGCGGTCGACGCCGAGGGAGCAGCGCCACCGGCCCGCGGCCATTCCAGCCGGGGCCGGATGCGTCACTCAGGCCCGGCACACCGGGCCCCGCGGTCAGCGAGGGCCTTCTCCTCACCGCCCTCGCCATCGGGACGCGGTCCGGCCGGTCGTCTACATCGACATGCTGTGGATGAAAATCCGCTCCGGACCGGTGCCGTCAAAGCCCGTCCACGCGAAGATCGAGGCCGACGCCGGCAGGACGCACCCGCGCGACAGCGTTGGTCCTGCGAACCGCCGTTGCCCATCGGCTGATCAGCCTCCCTGGCACTCTTCTCAGCGAGCCGGTGGGGTGAGGGCGGTGCGGTCGAACGGGCCGCCGTGTGAAGCGGCGTACGTGACGGCCTCGTTGACGGCATCGAGGCCGAACGACCGGACCCGTTCGGGGGCGAGGTCCAGGGTGCCGGAGGCGAGGAGCCGGATGATGCCGACATTCGCCGTACGCGGATACATCCACTGGCCGCGCACCGTGACCGAGTTGCGCATGATCCACGGGTACGGGAGGGCGAGGTCGTCGCCACCGAGCATGCCGACGCCGCCCATGAGAACGACGCGGCCGTACTCGCGCACGGTCATGGCCGCCCTGCGCGCCGCCGAGCTGGGTGCGCTCGGTGGCAGCAGGTCGATCACCATGTCGATCCGGCCGCCCGCCGCCGCGGACATCGCCGCGCGGTCGCCGGCCTCGTCCCCGGACAGCGGGACCGGGCGCACCCGCGGACCGAACCGGTCGGCGAGGAGGTCGAGCGCGGCCCGGTTGCGGCCCGGCGCGACGACGCGGCCCGCCCCCATGGCGAGCGCGACCGCGACCGCACTGCTGCCGAGGTTGCCGGTGGCCCCGCTGACGAGCAGCGTCTCACCGGCCGCGAGCGCGCCGGCCAGCAGCCCGCCGTAAGGGATGACGTGCACGCCGAGCGCGGCCCAGCGGGCCGGGTCGTCCCCTGCCGCTGCGGGCAGCGGGAAGACGTTCTCCGTCGGGACCCGCATGAGCTCGGCGAACGATCCGTCATGCAGGTACCGGGCGAGCCGCGCGCCGCCCTCGCCGCGAGAGCTCCAGCCCTGGAGCGTGATGTCGGGCGTCAGGGCGTCATCCCGCGAGCGCACCGTGCAGTCGCACCACACGAGGTCACCGGGGCGCAGCCGGGTTGCGTCCGGGCCCACGTGGACGACCCGTCCCACGCCGCCGATCCCGGGCACGACGGGAGGGACCAGGGGGTAGTTCCGCGCGCCGCTGAAGACCTCGGCCGCGTACGGGGCGACCGAGGTGGCGAGCACCTCGACCACCACCTCGCCGCCGCCGGCCTCGGGGTCGGGCACCTCCCGCACCGTCAGCGGGGCACCGAACCGCGTCAGGACTGCTGCTCGCACGTGATGACCTCCGTGTTCGTCCGTCTTTCATCGCGATCGACACTAGGAGCCCCACGGCAATGCGGGAAGCGACGATCCTGCATCCGTGGTATGCGTATGCCGCATGGACATCTCCAGCACAGGCCTGCGCGTCCTGCGGCAGATCGCCGAGTCCGGCAGCTTCACCGCAGCAGCCACCCGGCTCGGCTACACCCAGTCGGCGGTCTCACGCCAGGCCGCCTCGCTCGAACGAAGCGCGGGCACCGCCCTGTTCGAACGCCGCCCCGACGGAGTGCGCCTCACCCCCGCGGGTCTGACCCTGCTGCGCCACGCCCGCACGATCCTGGACTGCCTCACGGCCGCCGAGCGCGACCTCACCGGCACCGTCTCGCGGACCGAACCGGTACGGCTCGGACTGTTCCTGAGCGCGGGCGCCGCCCTCCTGCCTCCCTCGCTCGCCCGCCTCGCGGCAACCGACCCGCAGATCACGGTCACGACCTCCGAGGGCACCACGCCCACCCTGGTCCGGGCACTGCGCGCGGGTTCGATCGACCTCGCCGTGCTGACGTCCCGCCCGCCCCACCGGCCCATGGACGGTGAGTCACCGCGCCTGCACGTCGAGACCGTCACGGACACCGAACTGATCGTGGCAGTGCCTTCGACCGGAGATTTCGCCGGCCGCACCGCGGCGCACGTCGACGAACTGGTCGACGCCCCGTGGATCGCCACCCCGGCGTCGGACGCCGAGCCACTGCTCGGCGTCTGGCCAGGCCTGCCCGGACGGCCGCACATCGTCCACTGCGCGCGCGACTGGCTGACGAAGCTTCAACTGGTCGCCGGTGGCTTCGGGGTGACAACGGTGCCCTCCCGGCTCTCCCCGGTGCTGCCCTCCGGGGTGAGTCTGCTGCACGTCGAAGGCGCACCTCCCGAGATCCGCCGGGTACTCGTGGCGCGACTGCCCGGCCGTCCGACCCCGGCGATCACGGCCGTCACCCGAGCAATCTGCTCGACCGCCTGACGCGTGGCCGCAGCGTCCTCGACGACATGGGGCCCGGGTCCGTCAGCAGTCGTTCCAGCAGGTCGGCCCCGGCGTTGGGGTGCCGACCGCGCCCGCGCGCAGGAGGCCTCCGCGCAGTTCCCCGAAGCGTCGCAGCTCCGCGACGGGCGGCTCGGGATCCGTGAGGGCGAGGAGGCGCGTTCTCGGGTTCGGCTTGTCCACGAGGCCGCGCAGCTCTTGACGCGGGAAGTTGGGGTGGTCAGTCGACCAGCGGGGCCGGACGTGGAAGCGCTCGCCGTGGGGGCGGACCAGCCGCAGCAGGCGCGGTTCGCCGACCGCCTGGCACTGAGTAGTGATGACGAGTGCGACGCCACGGAGGCCGCGCGTACCGCCTATCTGCGGTCCTGGTTCTGGTCCGTCCATGGAGCGGCTGTGCCCCGCCCTCGTCCCGGCTCCGCTTGGGCGCCGGTGTCGGGGCTGTTGTCCGGCCGGGTCCGGGCGCCGTCAGGCTGCCTTCTTCGGCGCGCCGAGCGGTTGCTGCCGGTGCGTCGGGGTTCGGGCTGCTGCTCGTCGTCCGTGCTGCTTCGCCTGCTGTGCGGGTCCTGCTCCGGGTGCTCCCGAGCAGGGGGTGGTTGCGCTCGGTGTGGCGCAGCGGACGGGTGGGCGCTCACCCCGATGCTGCCCGACGGTTGCTTGGCCTGCGGCACACTGACCGAGGCCTTCAGGCAGTGAGCACACATTTCACCTCGACCGAGGAGTCAAGAGCGTGATGACGCAGATGTGGGACTGGTCGTCTCTGCAGACCCTGAGCCAGCCGGCCTCCGAGCTTCCCCCGTACCTGGAACGCCTGGTCACCGGCACTCCCAGGGAGAGCCGCGGTGCCCGCTCGGTTCTGTACTGCGAGGTCGCCAACCAGGGCCAGCTCTACACCGCGGCCGCGGCGTGCGTGGACTTCATCGCCGGGCACGTCCGGGCCGGTGGGCGGCTGAACAGCGCCGCGGTGAGGATCCTGGAGGAGATCCTCGACGCCAGGACCCCGGGTTTGACCGTCGAGGTGGGTGAAAGGACGGTCGACACCGCTGCGTACTGCCGGGCTCGGATCTTGGACGTCGTCCCCGACATCCTGCACACCGCCGATCCGGCGGACCTCGGCCGGTTCGGTGCGGTCTGCTTCCTCGTTCCTCAACTCGCTGACTCCGCACCGCAGATCATCGACTTCCTGCATCGCCACGCCACCCACCCCGTCTCCGCTGTCCGCACGCTCGTTCTCGAAGCGCTGGAAGAAGCGGAGGAGGTCGTGAGGGACGGCCACAACCCCTGAGGACCCTGATCTTCACACCGGCGTCCAGCTCCTGGCCGGGCGCCACCGCATCGTCCGCGTGCGACACATGCGAGTCGGGCAGAACAGGAGAAGGACTGCCGTGGAGCCCACCACGGTCACCGCCGAGCAGGAAGCCCCGATGGCCAACGTGGCGGCCTCCCGGGTGCTCCCGCTTCCGGTGCAGCGGGCCGCTGCCGGGCCCGTGAACCCGCTGCCGCTGCACTGGTTCCAGAAGGAGGCCGTCGCGGTCGCCGTGCGCGCGGTGAAGGCTGGCGGGCGGGCCATGGTGGTGGCGGCGACCGGCTCCGGGAAGACGCTGATCGCGGCCGGGTGCGTGAGGTGTATCGCGCTGGCCGGCGGCTTCGGTGTGCTGGTGCTGAACGGGGCGTAGCGGTCGGGCCCGGTCCGCGAGCGCGTGGTCACGGTGGCCCAGCGCGCGGTGGTGGTGGCGGGGGAGTGGCCGGTGCGAGTTCGTCTTCCGCTTCGGCCGGGCTGACACGCAGCCCTTCAACCTCTACCAGCCAGCCTTCGTACTCGGCCTCGGCGATGTTTTGGGCCGGGGTCGGGGCCGACAGGCACGCTTCGGGCGGGATCGGATGAACATAGGCGGACAGCGCTGGACAGTCCCTGTCCTTCCGAGTGGACACCGCGTGATGTGAGTCTGTGGGCCATGGACGCCGCACGGACTGACAACCCGATCGGTCGGGGTTGCGTTGGTCCTGGGTTGTTACTGACGGACAGTTCTTGATGTGTCGTCAACCAAGCACCGTTGAAAATGAGGAGAAGCTCAATGCGTCATCGTCTTTCCGCCAATGCCTTGACCGCCGTCCTGGCCGGTGGTGTCCTGCTCGCGGCCGCTCCGGCTCAGGCCGCCCCGGTCCGGCCGGGCGCGGCCTCGGCCGTGGCCGCCACCGACCACAGCGCGGACGTCGTGAGGATGCGCCACCAGCGCGACCAGCTGCTCGACGACGCCGTGCGGCTGGACCAGATCGGCGATCACAAGGCCGCCTACGACAAGCGCTACCTGGCCGATTTGCTGCAGCGCATGATCGACACCATCATCCGCTCGGAGCAGCACGGTTGATCCGGTGAGAACCCCGGACCACGCCGTCGGCCGGTGTCGGGGCGGATGCCGCGCCGGGTTGCCGGTGCTGGCGGTGCGCGCGGCCGGCAGCCGCCGGGGCATCGCGTTGCGCCCGGCCCGGGTCAGCCGGAACGGGCTGAACACCGCGGCGGAAACGATGTAGGCAGCGGGTCTCGTACGAGGGCGGGCTCTGCCACCGCCCGGCCCTCGGCGACGAGGACCGGAAGCGGGTCGGGCACCATGGTGCCCGACCCGCCCTCGTACGAGGCCCGAGCCGGCCTCGCCCAGGCCGACACCACCGCGCCTGGCCGGGTGCTGCCCCCGGCCGGTGCTGTGGGGGAACGCGTGCGCGGCGAGAGCTTGATCGTGGCCTGCTGAGTGCCTGACGCTGTCGGGGATCTCGGCGATGACGGTCGGTCATGCCTTCGACGTCGCAGTCTTCAAGATCTCCTGCCTCGTCACCCGTGATCAGCTCTGCGTCTCCTCGCGGCGTCCGTTAGCGGCCGCATCGGGTACGACGAGCAGCTTGCCGGTGGTACGCCGAGCCTCCAGATCGCTGTGGGCCTGGGCGGCCTCGGACAATGCGTAGCGGCCCGTTACGGTGACCTCAAGCGCCTTGGAGCGCACCCACTCGAACACATCGGCGGCCCGTCGGAGCAGTTCGGACCGATCGGCGATGAAGTGCCCGAGGCTGGGCCGGATCAGGGTCAGCGAACCGCCGTGGGCGAGCCGCATCGGATCGAACGGAGGCACGGCACCACTTGCCGCGCCGAAGAGCACGAGATGGCCGCGGGTTCGCAGGCTGGCGAGGCTCGCTTCGAAGGTGTGCGCGCCGACGCCGTCGAAGACAACCGGCAGTCCCTGACCGCCGTTGAGCCGCCTTACCTCGGCTGCGAGATCGTCGACCGCGGAGGAGAGGATCACCTCGGCGGCCCCGGCTCGCTTCGCCAGCTCGGCTTTCGCCGTGGTCGACGTCGTGCCGATCACCCTGCCGCCGAGATGAGTGATGAGCTGGGTCAGAAGCAGCCCCATGCCACCGGCGGCCGCATGCACGAGCACCGTGTCGCCTCCCTGAACCGGGTAGGCGTCTTTGACGAGATAGTGCGCGGTCATGCCTTGGAGGAGCACGGCGGCGGCTGTCTCGAAGCCGATGTCGTCGGGCAGCGGCACCAGCCGGGAGG
The DNA here is from genome assembly GCF_040303045.1 of Kitasatospora sp. NPDC096140. Classification (NCBI taxonomy): domain Bacteria; kingdom Bacillati; phylum Actinomycetota; class Actinomycetes; order Kitasatosporales; family Streptomycetaceae; genus Kitasatospora; species Kitasatospora sp. NPDC096140. Next base: position 24,256 of record NZ_JBEOUW010000015.1, on the reverse strand, counting down.
AGTCCACGACGGCCCGCTCGGCATACGTGCCGGGGATCTCCACCCAACCGACCCGGTCCCCGACTGCGACGTCAGCGACGCCGGGTCCGACTTCGACGACCGTGCCGGCGCCCTCGGCGCCCGGGGTGAAGGGCAGCGGGAGGCTGTACCGGCCTTCGCGGTGGTAGACGTCGAGGAAGTTGACCCCGGATGCGGCGACCTCCACGACCGCCTCGCCCGGACCCGGCCGCGGCTGGTCCACCTCGGCCTCCTGCAGCACCTCGGGACCGCCCACTTCGTACACCTGAATCGCTCGCATGGCCCCACCAACCCCGTTGACGGCGATCCGATTCCCGGCAGGCAGACCAGCCCGCCGCCCCCGCCGACAGCTGAGACGCACCTGCCTTGCACCCGGGTCCGGGACAGGAGGCCGAGGCCGTCAAGGATCGACGAAGGCACCACCCGCCGCTTCCGCACCGCCGTACGGCCGCCGACGGCGCGGTCGGCCACCTCGTCCCCGAGTTCCTTCTCCCCTCTCGCCGTATTCGTCGGCAGCAACACCCGGGCCGGACGAGCAGGAACGGCCCGCCGGAAAGGCCGGCGGGCCGTCGTGCACGCTCGAAGCTAGATGGTTACCGTGTCGATGACACAGCGAAGGCCATTGTTGGTTGACGTCGTGCCGCCGGACACCCCAGGTTCTCTTCCCCACCTGTCACAGGTGGCTTGGTCCGCATTCTGGAAATCTACTCTCGTGTTCCGGAACGAAAGCAGAGCGTTGAACGACGCGTCATCGTAGTTCTCGATGACGAATAGCAGCCAGTTCTGTGCCTGGCCGTGAAGATTTTCGCTGAAGGAGACGTGGTCCGGCCCGTCGGTAATGGTCTGGATCCATTTTCCGCTGGCCGAGTCCAGTCGCATGGCGATGTCCAGTTTGTCACCGGGGTTCACTTGCATCGCTTTTCCGGAGAAGCAGCCCTGGTATCCGGGCCGGCTCCCTTCCGTGTTGACGTACTGTCCGGATATCCACCAGGAGGAGTAGCCGGCAGGCGCGCCGGCCGCGGGTGCGCAGGAGGGACCCCAGGTCAGGACTGGTTGCAGCACGCCTTCCCCGATGGGATTGAAGTTCGCTCCGTCAGGGAGGGGCTGGAGTCCGGGCCACAGGAACGTGGTGCCGGTGTGGGACTGTTCCGCTGGCACGGTGAAGCTGGTCTGTACTTTGACGATCTGGTTCGATGCCGGCAAGGTGAACTCCGCCGGAGACCCCGCATCAGCGGCGGCGCTTCCTGCCGTCGACGGCCTGATTGCGGCCGATGCCCGGTTGGAACTGTTGCCGCTTGCCGAAGATGGCGTGATCGCAGCCGACGCCGGATTGGAGGCGGTGGTCAGGTACGTACCGCCACCGATCATGGTCACGGCGGCCAAGGCGGCGCCGGTAATGCGCTTGGTACGACGGTGACGGCCCACAGATTGGTCTCCCGACTCGAATGCGATTGGTTGCGACTCGGTGCGCCTGACCGATCGTAGGGGTGGCGCCGCGGCGAAACCGGCGCGAGAAGGGACTGCTAATGAGCCCCTAAACTTCCGCTTACCCTGATCGACGGTGACGCGCATTCGAATGAAGCGGTCGTCTTCGACGACGGGCCCGGACGCCATGGCGCACGCGCTGCCCCGGCCCACCGGCCCCGGGGACGGTGGACGACAGGATGACCCGCCCGAGCAGCCCTTGGTACCCGGACATCGGCGCCGTCCGCGGTCAGGCCATCCGCCCCGACACTGCCGCGGGCTGCCCGCTGCTGCTCCGGCACCGGCCTACCTCCGCCCTGGTGCTTACCCGGACGCCTGTGACGCTCGTTCAGGTTGCCGCCTGGTCCGGCCGGTGACCGGGCGCTGCGCCGGGACAGCGGTCCGAGGACGTCGGCGAGGGTCTGCTCGAAGGATGGCTCGGGGCCAGCGAGGGTGAAGTCGAGGCTGCCGAAGGCCTCCAGCACCGTGCACGACAGTGCACCGCCCACGCCGCTGCGTACCTCATGGACGCGGACAAGGACGGCGTCATCGACGCGGACGGTCTCAAGGCGTACGTGGCGGCGTGGGGCGAGACCGACGGGGAGGTGGACGACTTCTTCGCGAACGCCGGGAAGGATCTCGAAACGTTCGTGAAGAAGGCCAGGAGCGCGTTCGACGTCCGTAACCCGGACACGGACATCCGCTGCGCACGTTCCTCGGCGGGCGGCGGCCGTCCGACGCGTAGAGCGCGGCCTGCCAGGCAGTCCGTGCGCGTCATGCCCCCGGCTCCCGGCAGCTGCGGTGCCGGGAGCCGGGGGCAGCCCCAGTAGGGTGAGGCGTCCGGAGCGCCCGGGCTGACGGCAGGGAGATCCTGAAGGACGGCCTGCGGCTCGGTTCCACCCGCACGGCCTCCCGCCCCGGCTGCTTTGCGCGGGTGCCAGACGGGGGCGGCCGGGCCGCGTTGGATGAGGTCCTCGATCCGGGCGGCGCCGGCCGGGACGGCGGCGGGCATCCCGGAGGCGGCCGGGTTCTCTTCTGCGGCCAGCCGCCGATCCGCCACCGCAGACCGCACCGCGGCCGCACCGGTGCGGGCCATGACCACCAGCAGCTGCGGGAACGCCCTCCAGCGTCGCCCCCACGCCCGGCCCCGCCGCGCTGCCGGCGCCCACCCCGCTCGGTGTCCGTCTGCATCCTCGTGTTCCGGGGGTGTGACCTGGTGGCGTTCCAGGGGTGGTTCGGGTGGTCCGGTGGTCAGGCCGGGGTGGTGTCCGGGTCCGGGGGTGGGGTGGTGGCCGCTGCCGGGTTCTGTTGACGCTCGGTCACTGCCGGGCTGGTGGGCGGCGGGTCCGGGGTCTGGCCAGGGCGGGGAAGTGGGGTGATTTCCCGGCGGGTTTCCTGGTGTTACCGGCCTGGCTCGTCGGTGTGCGTCGGGTGTTGGCGTTCACGGGGTTGAGGGTCCTGACGCTGAGGGGCGCCTTGTTGCCTGGTCGACTTCCTGAACTCGCTGGTCGGCCGCAGCCTGCTGCAGTTCGCTGTAGCGGTGGAGTGCCTGCGGATCGCCGAGGTGTTCGGCAGCCGCGATGGCGGCGTCGAGGACGCTGTCCATCCAGAGTCGGGGAATCCCCTGCAGATCCTGCTCACTCGCGACGGGGAGACGCTGCGCGGTGGAGGTGTCAGGTGCGACCGGGACGAGAAGGAAGCACTCCTTGACGAAGTGCCGCCGGGAGCCGCCCTCTCTTGGACTCGGTCCCGAAGGCTTACACTGCCCGCCATAGTTGACGTTGTGTCACCAACGGGGTGGGGGACTTGGTGGGTCCGGATACGACACCGGTGCGCGTGATAGGCGGCCGATACCGGCTGCTGGCTCCTCTGGGGGCGGGCGGTATGGGCCGGGTGTGGAGGGCCCTCGACCAGCAGCTGGGCGTGGACGTCGCGGTCAAGGAGGTGTTCCGCCGGCCGGGCATCCCTGACGACTACTGGCAGGAGCTCCTGGTCCGGGCCCGGCGTGAGGCCCGCCACGGGGCCCGGCTGCGGGAGCACCCCAACATCGTCGCCGTCTACGACGTCGTCGTCGAGGACGGGATCCCCTGGACCGTGATGCGCCTGGTGAAGGGCGAATCCCTGGAGGAACGCCTGAGGAGCGCGAAGAAGGGGGTGCTGCCGGTCGGTGAGGCCGCGCGGATCGCGGTCGGGATACTCAAGGCCCTGGGCGCGGCCCACGACGCGGGGATCGTCCACCGGGACGTGAAACCGGCCAACATCATGCTCGCCGACGGCGGCGGCGTGCTGCTCACCGACTTCGGCATCGCGGTCGACGACGCCGACACCAAGCTCACCCAGGACGGCAGCGTCATCGGATCGATGGCCTACATCGCCCCTGAACGCGCCGACGGCGCACAGGGCGGTCCGCCCGGCGACCTGTTCTCCCTGGGCGTCACCCTCTACCAGGCCCTTGAGGGAGTGTCCCCGTTCCAACGCGACACCCTCACCGGCACACTGCGCGCCGTTGCCGCCCATGAGCCTCCGCCCCCGACCCGCGCCGGCCACCTCGCGCCGCTGATCACGGCCCTCCTGCGCAAGGAACCCGGCGCCCGCCCCACCGTCGCCGAAGCGCTCGCCATGGCACGGCGCACCACCGCGGCGATGCCTCCGAAGGGCGGTGTGAAGCCCGCGCCGCGCGTCACGGACGCCGTGTGCAACGTCGTCCTGCAGCGGATCGGCCGACACCGGGACACGGTCATCGCGCTGGTCGGCGAGCTGGCCGGCATCGGCCCCAAGAAGGCCAAGGACCTCGTCGACAGCTCCCCGCCCCGTCTCGTGCTGACCAACGTCGACAGGGCCACCGCCACCATCGCCAAGGCCGCCCTCGCCGAAGTCGGCGCCACCGCGACCATCACCAGGCGAGAACCGGGATTCTGGGCCGACTTCCGAGCAACCCTGATCACCGGGCTTGTCCTCTTCCTCTTCGGCATCGCCGTCCTCGTCGGGGCAGTCCTGCAGCAGCCGACCGACGGCGAGCGCACGAGCGGTGCCTTGATGTTCGGGATAAGCGCCATGTCCGCGAGCGGCGGCGCACCGGGCGCCGTCTTCATCAACCGCGCGCTCTGGGCGAAGACCAAGGAAGACACGGACCTCCGCACCGCGGACCTGTGGGCCACGGCCGTGCTCGGGGTGCTCTGGACAACGGCGATGACGATCTGCGGCGCCAACCACCTCATTTTCCGTTGACGACGCCACCGACGGCGGGCCGCGGGTGACGTGCTCGCCGAGGCCGCGCGCACCGCCTACGAGCTGCTGGCCTTCGATCTGGCGGACGGCCGGTTCGTCCTGGGCCCGGCCGGGCCCGGCTCGCCCGCATGGGAAGCGTCGGCGCGGCCGTATGTCCGTCAGGAGTACGAGCGGTGGGCTCAGCTGACCGACGGCGGCCGCGACGCCTTGGTGAGGGAACCGGGCGACCGCTGACCCCTCGGGCCCCGCAGCCGGGCCGGCCCGCCCGGCTCGCTGCCCGGCTGCGCCTGGGCCTGGTCGATGGCCGCGCCGTTCTGCGGGCTTGGTCCTGCTCCTGGTCCGCCGTGCGCGCCTGTGGCCCGCCTCCGTCCCGGCTCCGCTCGGCTCCGGCTGCCCGCCGGCTCAGGCCTGCTGTCCGGCCGGCGTGGGCGCCGTCCGGCCATTCTCGGCCGAGCGGGCGGTCGCTGCCCGGCCCGGCGGATCCAGGCGGCTGCCCGCCGCCCGTGCTGCGCCGCCTGCTGTGCGGGTCCTGTTACGGGTGCTCGGATCGGCCCGGGGCAGGATCGGCCCCGGTCGTCGACAGGGCCGGTCCGTCGGCCGCGGGGAGAGCGGAACCGGCAGCACGGGATTGCCGTGTCCCGGCCGGGCAGGGGGGATCGGCCGCGTCGGGGTGGTGGCGGTCCGCCGGGCGCGCACTGCTGCTGAGGCACCTGTGAGGTGCGCGCCGCGGGCAATGGGATGCGGCACGCACCGCGGGTTCCGATCCTGCCGGCGCCCCGAGGCGGTCCTTCCCGTGGGGCCGGTCTCTTGCGGCCCGGCGTTGGCCCGGCGCTGCTGCCTGCGGCGCGCGGGTCCGCACCCCGCACCGACCGCGCCGCATGGTGTCGTCGCGCGTCTCTCCTGGAGGTTTGGAGGCGGCCGATGTGTGTCCTTGGCTGGGGTGAAGTCCGGAGGCTGTGCGCGTCCGACGGCGGCTTTCCTCTGTAGTCGCAGGCTTCCTGGGAGCGGTTTCATTTCTGAGTTCGCCGCCCGTCCTTGATGGGGATCTGACAAGATCGGTGTATGGCTGACAGCGCATCAGACCCGGTGGCGCTCGGGGCGGAGGCGGTGGTGTCGTGGGCGTGTGAGTCGGGTCTGGTGGCCGATTCCCACGCGCAGCGGCGTCTTGCCTCGATGCGACTGGAGGTGCTGGCCGGCGGTGCTCTGCCACAGGGCGACGCGGCGGATGTGGCGCTGACGGCGCAGTGGGCGGTGTTCATCTGCTGGGTGGACGACCGGATCGACCGGCGGGGTCTGGGCTCGGTTCCGGGGGAGCTGGAGCGGTTCACCGCGCCCTTGCGCAGGGTGCTCGTCCCCGACACCGGGATGCCCAACGCCGCCTCCCCGCAGGCGGTGGTTTTGGCGGGGCTGTGGGAGCGGACGGCCACCGGGATGTCCGCCCGTTGGCGGGAGCGTTTCACCGCTGACTACGCGGACTTCCTCGATGCCTGCGAACAGGAAGTGGCATTGCGCCGGGCCGGGATCCGGCTGCCCCTGGCGGGCTACCTGGAACTGCGGCGCCGCACGATCACCCTGCTGCCCATGCTGGACGTGCTGGAGCGCACCGGCCACGCCCCGCTGGTGGAGGACCCGCGGGTGGACGCCCCGCTGCAGGACCTGCGCCGGGCGGTGGCGGACATCGCGGGCTGGGCGAACGACCTGGCCTCGGTGGCGGACGACCAGGCCGTCGGGCAGGAGAACCTCGTGACGCTCCTCGCCCGCCGGGACGACTGCTCGACCGACGCGGCCCGGCTACGGGCGGCAGCGATGATCGAGGAACGCCGCGTGAGCCTTGCAGTCACTGCGGCGGCACTGCGTGCCGAGATAGGCCTGCCGCAGGACCGGCGCGAAGAACTGCGCCGCTACGTGGACCTGGTGGAGACGTTCATGGCCGCCACCTTGCACTGGCTGGCCGTCACCGGGCGCTTCACCTGCGCCCCGGAGCCACCCGGAGCACAACGGGAGCACGTGCCACGGTCCTGACGGGCACCCCGGCGACAGACCCGCGACCCACGACGCAGCTCCGCGCAGCCCGAGGACGGACCTGATGAGACTCGCCCCGATCACCGCCGACCTGCCCCGCTGGCCCGACACCGCGTTCCCCACCGGCCTCACGCCGGCCACCGCCCGGCTGCGCGCCCACCTCCTGTCCCGGGTCGACCCGGACGGAGCGGTACGCGACTCCTGCCACAGCCGTGTCCTGGAATCCGCGTTGCTGCTCGCCCTGCTGGACCGTACCCGGCAGGAACCCGCCGCCCGCGGCCGCGTGGCCGCCTACCTCGCCGGACACCGCAACTCCCCTCAGCCGCTGGACCGGCTGCTGGCCCGAGCCGCCCTCGGCGGTCGGCCCGCCATGGCCGACCTGCCGGACGTCGAGGTGCTCCTGCGCCAGGCACCGGACTTCACAGGAGCACGCAAACGCGCCCTCCTGCACGCGGTCCTCGTCCTGCTCGGCGCGACCCCCGACCCGGCCCCGCCCGGCGTCGACGCGTTCGATCTGCGCGGCCTGCACACCTGGGCGCGCGTCCAGGTCACCGCGGTCAAGGCCGTTCTCGCCCACGCCCACCGGCAGCCGAACCTGATCGACGCACCCGATCTGGAACTGCTGCGCTCCACCCAGCGCCCGGGGACCGTGTGGGAGGCCAACCTCCTCATCCACCTGTCGGTCCTGCACGCCCTGGCTCCCGTGCCCGGCCACCAGCACGTGATCACCGACGGGATACGCACCGCACTGCAGTACCAACGCCCCGACGGCGGAATGCCGTTCATCTGCGACGAGGACACCTGGCTCACCGCCACCGCCGGCCTCGCCCTCCACACCACGAAAGCCCCCGTCGCGGTCCTGGACGCCGTCGCCGGGCGCCTGCTGCGCCTCCAGCAGCCCGGCGGCGGCTGGTCCTACACCGAACACGCCCGGCTCGCCGACGTGGACTGCACCTCCGTCGCCGTCGAAGTCCTCCACGTCACCGGCCCGAAGACCCACCGCGCAGCGATCAGCCGCGCGATCGGCGCCCTGCACGCCCTGCGCGGTGCCGACCACGGCTTCCCCACCTACCTGGCCGGCGCGCCCTCGGAAGCCTGCATGACCGCGGCCGCCGCCAACGCCCTCAGCACCCAAGGCGAACACCAGCACGCCACGGTGGCAGAAGCCCTCGACCACCTCGCCTCCCAGCAGCGCCCCGACGGCTCCTTCCCGCCGGACTGGAGCAGCAGCCGCCTGCACACGGTCTTCCGCGCGACCCTCGCCGCCCTTCGCCACCCCAGCCACGCCACATCCGGCGGCCCTGCGCGACGCATCATCCGGCGGGCGACACGGCTGGTGCTGGACAGCCAGAACCCCGACGGCGGCTGGGGTCAGCAGGACGGCCGGGCCAGCGACGCCATCAGCACCGCCTACGCCCTGATCACCCTCAGCTCCCACACCGCCGAGCCGGGCCCCGCCGCCCGAGGCGCCGCCTACCTCCTCACCCGCCAGCGAACCGACGGTTCCATCGCCGACGTCCCGGACTCCATAGGGCCACGCCCGTTCGGCTTCACCGTCCCCGCCCTCGCCGACACCTTCACCCTCCTCGCCCTCGGCCACCTCACCCACCGCCTGACGCCCGCAGCAACCCACACACCCTCACAGCCGTCAACGACCACGGCGACCCGCCACCGCGACGAGCCCGTACCGCGTCCCGCCGAGTGGCGCAGTAGCGATCTCGAAGTAAGCGCTGGCCAGCGGCCCTGGTCAACCTCTCCGACCTCGCCACTGCACCCGATCGATGGCGCGCTTCCTCCCAGCGACCTGCTCCGCAGCCAGGGGCGGCACACCCGGTGAACCCCGACCCGCGAAGGAGGCCGCGTACCCCGCCGCGCTGGGGCCGGCGGCCGAGAACACCCCGGTGACCCGCCTCCACACCGCCCTCAGGCATGACGGCGAGTACCCGCGCGCCTCCCTGAAACGGGAGTTCCGGCTGCGCCGGGCCGCGCCGGGGGTGGTGTGGTGAGGGTCCGCCGGGCGGGCGCACTGCTGCTGAGGCGCCTATGCGGTGCGCGCCGCGGGCAATGGGATGCGGCACGCACCGCAAGTTCCGATCCTGCCAGGGCCCCGCAGCGGTCCCTCCCGTGGGGGCCGCCCTCTCACGGCCGGGCCGGGGCCTGACCCTCCTTCCGGGGCCGGCCAGACAGGCTCGCTGAGTGGGGGTGCGCTCCGACCGTCCGAGGGCGTGCGGTGCCGACTCGTTGCTTCGCGAGGCTCTGTCTGGTGGCCGGGTCGCTCCGGTCGCTGCACTGGAGTGTGACCTGCCAGAGCCGGACTCGACAACAAGGGCGGTTTCAAGCGGTATGCCCGTATCGGTCTGGACCGGCATGGGGGTATCGCGGGAGCAAGCGGGGGTCGTGTCCGTGCACGCGGTTCGGTGACTCTTCGTGTCCTCCGAGCCCGTGCGCCGTTCTTCGCCGAAGGCGCCAGGATCGGGCACCCACCGCGGTGCAGGGGCCGCCGGCCACAGCCGACGCTCGACCCAGCGACAGCTCGGCATGACCTTTGGCACCGTCCAACGGCTGGCCGACGCCGCGAGGCCGGAAGACCTGTTCCAGGGGCAGCGGCAGAACCGCAGGCCCAAGCTCGACGACTTCAAGGCCCACCTGCACGAACGATGGGCCGAAGGCTGCACGAACGCCTGGACCCTCTGGGAAGAGATCAAGACACACGGCTACACGGGCGGCTACGGAGCAGTCCGCGCCTACCTCCAGCCGTTCCGCACATCCCCGACGGCGCCGGCCGCCCGTCCGCCGTCCCCGCGCACGGTCACCGGCTGGATCCTGACTCACCCCGAAACCCTGCCGGAGAGCGAGCGCCTGAAGCTCAAGTCCGTCCTCGCCGACTGCCCCGAACTGGATGCCCTCACCGGGCACGTCCGCGCGTTCGGGCAGATGCTCACCCAGCTCCAAGGCGACCAGCTCCCACAGTGGATCAAGGCGGTCCGCGCCGACGACCTGCCCAGCCTCCACGCTTTCGTCAACGGCCTCGAACGCGATCTCGCCGCCGTCACTGCCGGCCTGACACTGCCGGCCTGACACTGCCGTGGAGCTGACGTCCGTGGCATTCAGGCTGTGATGGCCTGTCTCTCGGCTGATGCGGACGGCTTGGGACGGTATAGGCACCTGTCGGAGTGATACAAGGGCGCCGACCCGGGGCCGGCAGCATCGCGTTGATCAGGGATGCACTGACACCAGGCCCGTCTCGTAGGCGGTGATGACGAGTTGGGCGCGGTCGCGGGCGTTGAGTTTGGCGAGCAGACGGGTCATGTGCGTCTTGACGGTGGCCATGCTGATGGTGAGGTGGGCGGCGATCTCAGTGTTGGAAAGGCCGCGGCCGACGAGGGCCAGTACCTCGCGTTCGCGTTCGGTGACGCCGTCGAGCGACTGCCGCGCCGCAGGAGGTTCGGCGCGGCACGTGTGATGCGCGATCAGACGGCGGGTGACGCTCGGTGCGATCAGGGCGTCGCTGGCAGCGACGACGCGGATCGCCGCGAGGATGTCCTCCAATGCCATGTCCTTGACGAGGAAGCCCGAGGCGCCGGCGCGAAGCGCGGCATAGACGTACTCATCGTCGTTGAAGGTGGTCAGGACGACGATGCGCGCTGTGGTGGGCCCGGCGGTGATCAGGCGGGTGGCTTCGATACCGTCCATGCCGGGCATGCGGATGTCCATCACCACGACGTCGGGCTGGGCGGTTTCGCAGAGTCGGACCGCCTCGGCGCCGTTGCCGGCCTCTCCCACGACCTCGATGTCCGGATTGGTGGCGGTGGCCATCCGCAGGGCGGCACGTACCAGCGGTTGATCGTCGGCGAGGACGATGCGCAGGGTCATCGGGCCCCTGTCGGCAGGGGAAGGCGGGCAGTCACCCGGAAACCTCCCTCAGGGCGGGGCGCGGCGAAGAACTCGCCGCGCAGCAGGCCTACTCGTTCGCGCATTCCGATCAGGCCGTAGCCGGTGCCGGCAGCGGCGGCGCATCCGTGCCCGTCGTCGAGAACCTCGACGGACAGCTCTTCGGGGCGCTGGTCGATGGACACCTGGCACGAGTCGGCTCCGGCATGGCGGACTACGTTGGTGATCGACTCCTGGACGATCCGGAAGGCCGAGAGGTCGATCTCCGGCGGGAGTGGCCGCCGCTCGCCCAGCCACCGCACTTCGACCCGGACCCCGGCCGCGGCCGTCGCCGCGGCCAGCCGTTCGACATCCGCCAGGCCTGGTGCCGGCCCCAGCGGCGCGGACCCGGATGGGTCATCGGGTTCGGCCTGACGCAGCGCGCCGAGCATGCGGCGCAGCCCCGCCAGGGTTTCCCGGCCGGCGGTTTCGACGGCGGTCATCGCCTCGGTCGCGCTCGGTGGATCGATGTTGATCACCATGCGTGCCGCTCCGGCTTGGAGGGCGATGATGCCGATGTTGTGTGCGACCAGGTCGTGCAGCTCGCGCGCGATTCGTAGCCGCTCGGCGGTGATGGCCTGGGCCGCGGTCTGGGCGCGTGATGTGCGGGTGTGGTCGCGGGCCTGGCGTACCGTGTTGCCGATCAGCCAGGCGACCGCGACGGACATGGCGTCGGCCAGTTCTGCCGTGGCGCTGACCGACTCTGCCAGCAGCAGTCGCACGCTCGGGTAGCCGACCAGCGCGCCGAGCGCCATGACTGCCGCAGCGAGCGATGTCCCACGAGGACCGGCGGCGGCGAGGAAGCCCAGCGCCACGTCGGCCGTCAGGAACAGCAGCAGCGGGATCTGCTCCATGTCCAGCGCCATCGAGGCGGCGAACGCGCCGCCGAGCAGCAGGGCGAATGCCGGCAGTGGCCTGCGGCGCAACAGAGTGCTGCCGGCCAGCGTCACGGCGGTGGCCGCCGCCAGGGTCAGCCAGCCCGAGATCGAGGGGCTGGTGCCCGCCTGGGGGTAGTCGATCGGTCGGGACTGGCCCGGGAACGCGGCGTACACGGCCAGCGCGTACACCATCGCCGCGCACCAGGTCAGCGCCGTGAAGACACCCGGCGGCACACGTGTGAGCAGGGACAGGCCCCGCGATTCGGACATGCGCCCGATCGTATCCACGCCTCTCCGTCAGGGCGTCAGACCACGGTCGTACGACGTCAGCTTGACCGGCGGCCACAAGAGCGGACACCGGTCCGACGTCGAAGGTGGGCCGTCCCCGGCACTGTTGCCCCCGTGATCGAAGTAAACGAACTGACGAAGCGCTACGGCAGCACCACGGCCGTCAACGCCCTCACCTTCACCGTGCGGCCGGGGCACGTCACCGGCTTCCTGGGCCCGAACGGAGCGGGCAAGAGCACCACCCTGCGCATGATCCTGGGGCTGAACCGGCCGACGAGCGGCACCGCCACGGTCGGCGGGCGCCGGTTTCGCGACCATCCGCGCGGGCTGCGCCATGTCGGTGCCCTGCTCGACGCCACAGCCGTTCATGGCGGGCGCAGCGCGTACGCCCACCTGTGGGCCCTGGCCCGCAGCAATCGCATCCCGCGCCACCAGGTGGACGAAGTGCTGCAGGAGGTCGGACTGGCCAACGCGGCGCGCCGGCGGATCGGCGGGTACTCGCTCGGGATGAAGCAGCGGCTCGGCATTGCCGCCGCCCTGCTCGGCGACCCGCCGGTGCTGCTCTTCGACGAGCCGCTCAACGGCCTCGACCCCGAGGGCGTGCTCTGGGTACGTGGCCTGTTCCGCCGCCTGGCCGCCGAAGGCCGCACGGTCCTGGTCTCCAGCCACCTGATGAGCGAGATGGAGAACACCGCCGACCAGCTGATCGTGATCGGCCGGGGCGAACTGATCGCCGCCGAGAGCCTGACCGAGTTCGCCGCCCGCGGCACCGGCGCGAGCGTGACGGTACGGACGCACGAGCCCGACGCCCTGGCAGCACTGCTCACCGCGCACGACGCCCTGGTACGCCCGGACGGTGAGGGAACGCTCAACGTAGCCGGCCTGAACGCAGCCCGGATCGGCGAACTCGCCTTCCAACACCACATCCCGCTGAGTGAGCTGACCACACGGGGCGCCTCCCTGGAGCAGGCGTTCATGGACCTGACCACCGATCACGTCGAATACCGCGCCGGAGAATCCCGATGACCACGCCCACGACGACCGTCCGAGCTACCGCGCCCGAGCCCCGCCCACAATTCCGCGACCTGCTCGCCGCCGAATGGATCAAACTGTGGTCGCTGCGCTCGATCCGGTGGACCTTCGCCCTCAGCGCGGCAGCCCTCATCCTGTTCAACACCAACGGTGTGCTCGCCGACTACCGCAACTGGCCCAGCTATTCGCCCCAGCTGCAGGCAAGCTATCCGGCGGCGGGTTATGAGGACATCTTCGTCCCCAGCGCAGCCATGGTCCTCATGCTCGTCACCGGCAGCATCGGAGCGATCACCGTCGTCAGCGAGTACGCCAGCGGCCTGGCGCGCACGACCTTCACGGCCGTCCCCGCCCGAGGCTCCCTGATGGCCGCCAAGTCGCTGGTCGTGGCCGCCGCCACCTTCGCCTACGGCGCGCTGGTCGCCGCGGCCTCGTTCGCCGTCGCCCAGGCCGTTCTGTCCGGCCGGCACATCAACCTGTCGATCGGCCACCCCGGCGCACTGCGCGCCGTCCTGGCCTCCGCCCTGCTCGCACCGGTGTGTGCGCTGATCGGCATGAGCATCGGCGCCATCCTGCGGCACACGGCAACCACCATGGTCACCACGGCAGCCCTGCTCCTACTGGTCCCCGAGTTCTTCAACGAGCGGCACCACTGGACAGCCGCCATCGCGCACGCCATGCCCTACCTGGCCTGGCAGCGCCTGTGGCGCCTCGACGAACTCGGCTTCCCCCCGGGCATCCACTACCCGTCGACGGCCACCGAGGCATGGATCGCACTCGCCGCCTGGCCCCTGGTCGCGGTCCCCGTCGCCACGCTCGTCGTACGCCGCCGCGACATGTGAGAGGAGCTCGCGTAGGGACGCCTGCCGTCGTCAGCGCCCGGGCTGGTGCACCAGGTCGGCTGGCTGGGACCGGGTGTTCAGGTTGGTCATCAGCTCGCGGTTGGCCGCCCGTGCGGCTTCGAGCTCCTGGTCGCGCTCGTCGAGCGTAGTCACGCCGGGGTGATGCACGCGCGCTGGCATGCCCGGGACTCCGAACGCCTCGTCCAGCACTCCGAATTCTCTGATGGACCGGAGCTTGTGGGACCCCGCTTTCGGGGTTGTCTCCTGGGTAGGTCATGATGCGGCGATGAGCGTGCAGCATCCTCAGGAAGTCGGCCAGGGGCATGTCGTGGCCCGGTATGTCGCTGGTGACCAGCGATACCTCGAACTGCTGGGAGGTAGTTTCCTCCACCTTGGGGAAGAAGCGCGGGCCGCCTTCGTCGGCTCGCTGCAAGCTGACTCTCTCCAGGCGAGCGACCAGGAGATCGGCGCACTCCTCGGGTATGAATGGCGTGCCCGATTGACCGCTGCGTGGTTGGTCGGTGTGGCCCGGCGGGTTGAGTGGCGTGAACGCATCGGGGGCCTCCTGCTGGCCAGTGAACTTACATATTCAGGCCAGGGCTACTGCTTTGCGCTTGCTCGGTTCGGCAGCCCGGAGGATGCGGAGATCCTCGTTGCTTATTTGGACCGTTATCTTCCGCAGTTGGAATGCCGGTATGACCAGGGATCTGCCCTTGGAGCTCTTATGAGGCTGGATTCCCAGCTGGGCACACGTCACGCCGAGCGATTCGTCTCTCCGGATGGCCTCTGGGAACGGTGGGTCGATGCGCTTCCACACACGCGCGGGACTGCGGTCGCGTGGGCGGGCAGCTCCAGAGAAGCGATCGACGCATGGTGCGGGCCTTGGGACGCCTGACCTGTGTCGTTCATGAGGGGGAGAACAGTGTCGGCTGTCGGTGGCGCGCCACGTGATCTGGTTGAACGGGCATCCCGAGGTCGACCGCCGAAACTGTTCGGGGCCGGGAGGCCTATGCTAACGACCTCGGCGACGGCCGCTCCCTGGTGGCGGTCTCCGCGCGCAGCAACCGGGCGAAGGCGGACAAGGACATCTCGGAGTTGCTGGCCTACCGCTGCACGTATCTGACGGACTGGACGGCGGTGAAGACGCGCTGGGGTCTTGCCGTCGATGCCCGGGAGCGGGAGGCGATGGAGCAGCTGGTGGCCGGCTGCCCGGACGAGATGCTGACGGTGACCCTGGCCCGCTGACCCGCACCGCGGGGCGCGGGGCGCCCGTGCGCGGTCTGGCGCCCGAGGAGCCGCGCCGTTTTCTGAGGCAGGTGACCCCGGCGCGATCGCGTCGCCTGGTGCCCGCCGGGCCTGGCCGGTTGCACGGCCGCGTGCGGTCTCAGCGGCAGAGTGCGAAGACGACGTCGTCGAAGTCGGGGAACTCTCTGGCGGCCTGTTCGGTGATGGTTTCGGCCGGGCGCCGGCGGTGCGGGGCGAACCGTTCGGCGATGGCGGTCCGCTGCAGGCTGGGGTGCGGGGTTCGGCCGGTGGGGTGGTCGGTGGTTGCTTCCAGGGGGCCGAGGCCGGCGGCGAGGACCCACAGGAAGTCGGCCAGGTCGGCGGCGACGACGCCGGTCTCCCCTTCCGATCCCAGGAAGACGACCGGCTGGTCGGCGAGCGGCCGGCTTGGGTGGGTCAGCCAGAACGCCGCGTAGCCGCCGGTGCCGTCCTGTCCGAAGACCCGGAAAGCGTCGCCGGTCAGCTCGTTGTTGCCGGTCCAGACCCGGAGCCAGTCGGTGGTGTCCTCGGGGGAGAGGAAGGCGTCGAAGGGCTCGAACTCGATGCCCTCGCCGCCGTCGTAGTCGAACGGCACGGCGAGTGCGGCGGCCAGCGCGGCGGGGAAGCGTCGGTCATCGGCAGCGGTCACGCGCAGAACCTACCGGGCTCGATGTCGGTGGTGGGCTCTAGGGTGCGGTGGGTGACGACGACTTCCGGTGTGCGTGCCGGGCTTCCGGTGCCTTTGCCTGATGTTCTGCCGGATCCGTGGGTGGTGGTGCGGGGGACTGCCTGGCCGTCGCTGGACACGGCGTTCGGGAGCGGTAGGCGGCTACCGCGGGCACTGGTCCGCCTGCTGGACCCGGACCTGACTGCGGGAGAGGCCCGGCAGGCTCTCAACGATCTGGACGAGCCGGTGCGGCACCAGAACACGATCTACGAGGCGACTGCGCCGGTCGCGCTGTGTGTGGCTGCTGTGCTGGGCCGCCGCGCAGGGCAGCACCGCGGGGCGGCGGATGGGGCGTGTGTGCTGCTGCTGGCCTGGCTGGCCGGTGTAGCCCACGACAGTGGCGACAAGTGTGTGGCGGTCGGTCAGCGGTACTTCGGAGAGGACTTTCTGGAGGGTTATCCGGCGTTGGTGGCGGTGCGGGCTTTGAGGCCGGTGCTGTTCCAGGCGGTCGAGCCGTTCCTCGACGACCCCGACAGGGACGTCCGCGAGACCGCGCTGTCCGCCGCCCTGGTCTTCGCCGAACACCCCGCTCTGGCCGGGCACCGTGACGGCCTCGCCGAACGTGCCCGCCGTCTCCTGGGTGTCTGCGACACCCGGTGGCGCCGCTGGCAGGCCCTCGATGCCCTGACCGCGTGGGGCCATGACACCGAGGGTCTTGCCCGGCGCGGCGACGACGACCGCAGCCCGTACGTCAGCGGTTCAGGGTGGTCTGTCGGGGACGGGCATCCCGACGACCCTCCGTTCTGATCGTCCGGCCGACACGGGCTGTGCGGGTGGGGGCTTGGGTGTTGTCGTGGGTCGGAGGGCTCGCTCGATGTGCCGGCCCGTCGGCTGGGGTGTTGTGCCGCATCCGGTGGGGTCATGCCCATGGGTTGTCGCGGTCGGTGGGGTCGGGGCTGTTGGGGTGGAGCATGGTGTGCAGGCAGCGTTGGAGGCCGGTGCGGCAACCTGTGGAGGCTGCGTGCATCCAGGGCCCGGGTTCGAGGAGGTGGGCGAGGTCGGGGGTGGCGTGCTCGTTCAGCAGGGTGCGCATCTCGTCGGGGACGGGGTCTTCGGTGAGGCACAGCCAGCCCAGTGCCGCACTGACGCGGACCTCGGGGGGCAGGGTGGGGTCGGACCAACAGGCGCGCATCCAGGCGGTGGTCTGCGCATCGTGGTGTGCGCGGGCCAGTTGGGCGATCGCGAGGACCAGTCCTGCGCGGACCGTGGGGTTGTGTTCGACGGGCAGGCGGGTGTGGAGGGCGGTGAGGATGTCCCGGGCGCGGCCGGTGGCGGCCGCCAGGACGTAGGCGGTGGCGAGGCGGACGGCGGGGTCGGGGTCGTCGAGCAGGGACAGGAGGAGGCCGATGTCGGTGGTGATCGCCTCCCGGGCGGCCTGTACCGACCAGTTCTGCGGGTAGCCGGTGGGCTCGAACATCCAGTCGTCGGCTCCGTGGAGGCGCAGCAGGCCCTCGCGTGTGCAGACGCCGTGGTGGCGCATGCGCGCCACCTCGCCCGCGGCGGTCAGCGCCCGGGCGCGGTGCGGGCCGGCCGTTGGGTCGGCTGCGATCCGGAGCAGGAACGGCACGGCGGGTGCGGCCGCGGCCCTTGTGTCGTTGGCACACAGGCCGATGACCATGTCGACGGCGTGGCGAGCGGCGGCGTCGTCGTCTCCTGAGCGTGCCTGTTCCAGGTCTTTCCTCATGTCGGTGCCGGACGGGAACCGCTCCCAGGGCACTTCCTCGATGAGGAACCTGTCCTTGGCCTCCGGGCGGATGGCCGCGACCACCGTTCGCACGTCCAGGGGTCCGCCGGCCTGGTCGAGCGGGTCCCCGTCGACGAACGCCCGTACCACTGCCAGCTCGGCCGGACTGTACTTCCATGCCTGCACGACAACCCCCACGACGACAGCGCCTCCGGGCCGCCGGCACCGCATGCCTGGCCCGGGACGGATCCGAGTATCCGGCCGATCATGCCAGCCGGCGCAGACAATCCGGCCGCAGTAGACCCCAGGCGGCGAGGGCTCGGCCGAAGGGGTGCGGCGGGGGCCGAGAGTGGCGGATGCGGTTGGCTCCGGCAGGGCTCAGCCTGACGGCGTGGCTGCCCAGGGGTCCTCGGGCGCTGTCCGGGCGCCGTGCGCGGTGAGCATGTCGTCGATGCAGTTGCGCAGGCCGAAACCGGTGGTGTCGATCCAGGTGAGCCAGGGCACCGGGTGGAGCAGCTGGTCGTATCGGCGGATGGCGGGGTCGGTGAGGAGGGTGTGTAGTTCGTCGGGGGCGGGGTCGGTGACCAGGCACAGCCAGGCGAGGCCGGCGCCGATGCGGGTCTCGGGCGGCCGGCTGGGGTCCGACCAGAGGTCCCGGGCCCATCCGGGGGCGTGGCTGTCGTGGTGTTCGCGGGCGCGTTGGGCGATCGCGAGGATCAGGCTCACCCGGGCTACCACGTCGTCTTCGGTCGCCAGTCTGGAGTGCAGGGCCGTGGAGAGGTGGGGTTGTTCGCCGGTCGCCGCCGCCAGGGCGTAGGCGGTCATGGTTCGGACTTCGGGGTCGGGGTCGCAGAGGAGTGGGAGCAGGAGGTGCAGGTCGTCGGTGACGGCCTGCCGGGCGGCCTGGATCGTCCAGTCCACCGGGCACACCGTGCTGCCCTCGACCACCGCCGGATCTTCGGCGACCCGGAGCAGGCCTTCGCGTGATCCGTCCCCGATGTGCTGGCACCGGCCGATCTCGGCGACCAGGCGAAGAGTCTCTGCACGCAGTTCGGGGCGCCCCGTCGCCCCGATCCGCAGCAGGAACGGCACCGCGAGTGCTCCCACCGCGATCGTGCCGCCCTGGTGGTGAAGATTCGTCCAGAGCTGCCCCAAGGCCTTGTCGGCGGCTTCGGCGTTGCCGGACGCGAGCGTGGCGAGCAGGCCTGGGATCTCCTCACCCGGCCCGTAGAAGTGCCGGAACCGCTTCCAGGGGACCTCGTCGTACCTGAACCCCTCCCGGGCTGCCCGCGGGATCGCGCCCACCGCTGCCCGGATGTCGCAGTCCGTGCCGGCCCACCGCTGCGGCCAGTCGTCCCGGGGACCGTCGTCCACGGCTTGGCCTTCCCATCCCCCGACAGCATCCGAACGGCGCGAGTCTAACGACCCGTGATCAAGAGGCGGACCGCTGCTGCCGCCCACGGATCCCCGCGCCCCCTACTGCCCGGTAGGCATTCCGTCACCGCACAGGCACAGAAGGTAGTCTGGCGCCCCGGCGAACCGAACACAGACCATCCCCTGTGCCCAAGGACCTTGGCCTGCAACGGACTTCATCACCCACCACCTGAGGAGCCATCGCCAGTGACCGGCCACCACCCCCACACGGACGAGGGCACCGACACCCCCGCCCCGGAGAGCGCCTACGCTGCCGCCCTGGGACCGGCGGCCGAGAACACCGCGGTGACCCGCCTCCAGACTGCCCTCAGACACGATGGCGAGTACCCGCGCGCCTCCCTGGAACGGGAGTTCCGACTGCGCCGGGCCGCGCTCGCCGACCGCCTGGCCCTGCACACCCGCGCCGAGCACGACATCGCCGAGGCCGCGCGCACCGCCTACGAGCTGCTCGCCTTCGACCTGGCCGACGGCCGCTTCGTCCTGGGCCCAGCCGGGCCCGGATCGCCCGCATGGCAGACATCGGCCCGGCCCTAGGTGCGCCAGGAGTACGAACGGTGGGCTCAACTGACCGACGGCGGCCGCGACGCCATGATGAAGGCATCAGACGGCAACTGACCCCTCGGGGCCCCGCCACCGGGCCGGCCCGCCAGTCCCGCCCAACGCGCCGGCCCGCCGCCCGGCTGGCGCTGCGCCTGGGCCCCTGCCTCGTTCTGCGGTCCTGGTCCTGGTCCGCTGTGCGGAGCTGTGCCCGTCCCCGTTCTGGCTCCGCTGGCCTCGACTGCCCGCCGGCTCGGGTCTGGTGTCCGGCCGGCGCGGGCGCCGTCCTGCCCATCCCCGGTCGAGCGGGCGGTCACTGCCCGGTCCGTTGGGTCCGGGCTGCTGCTCGCCGCTGGTGCCGCGCGGCCTGCTGTGCGGGTCCTGTCGCGGGTGCTCGGATCGGACCCGGGGCAGGATCGGCCTCGGCCGCCGACAGGGCCGGTCCGTCGGTCGGGGAGAGCGGCACCGGCAGCACGGGATTGCAGTGTCCCTGCTGGGCAAGGAGGATCGGCCGCGCCGCGGGTGGTGACGGTCCGCCGCGGGGGCGCACGGCAGTTGATGAGCCTGTGCGGTGCGCGCCGCGGGCAATGGGATGCGGCACGCACCGCGGGTTCCGATCCTGCCAAGGCCCCGAGGCGGGCCCTCCCGTGGGGGCTCGCCTCTTGCAGCTGGGCTGGTAGCTGGCGCTGCTCCGGGCTTCTGCGTCGTGTCCTCTGTTCGCGGTGCGCCTGGACGTCCCGGCCGGAGGTGTCCGGCGTGTGGACGGCCGCGCGCCGCGCGGGACTTGGGGTCTGTTGGCGTTGCCCGCGGTGGCTGGGCGGGACCGGCTGGCCGTGTGGGCTCCGGCCGTCCTGGGCGTGTGGTGCCCGCTCGCTGCTTCGCGAAGTTTGGTCTGGTGGCCGGGTCGCCCCCAACCTGGGACTCGCCGCCGGGTTCGGTGTCTTGGAACGCACGGTGCAGTGGTGGTTGAAGGGTGCTGCGATGCCGAAGCGTGGTTGTGGCGCGGGTCAGACGAGGTGGTGCTCGTATGCGTAGGCCGTTGCCGCGGCGCGGGAGGTCACGGCGATCTTGAGGTAGATGTTGTTCAGGTGGCGGCCCACGGTCTTGTCACTCAGGAACAGGTCCGCCGCGATCTGCCGGTTGCTCTTGCCCGCGGCCACCAGCCGCAGCACTTCGGCTTCCCGGCATGTCAGCCCGCCGGGCAGCTCCGTGCGCTTGGTCCTGCCGAGCAGCCGTTCAGCGTGCCGGCGGTCGGGCGTGGCGCCGAGCCGGGCGAAGGTGTAGCGTGCGGCGTCGATCTCCAGGCGCGCGGTGTCCTCGTCGCAGAGGGCACGGCATGCGATGCCGATCTGTAGGCGGGTGCGGGCCGCCTCATACGGCACGTCCAGTTCCTGCCACAGCTGCCAGGCCCGGCGCAGGGAGGCGAGCGCACCGTTCGCGTTGATCTCGGCCAACTGCACCAGCCCCTGCGAGTACTCCGCTGCCGCCCGCATCGCCGGGCTGTAGTCGGATGCGATGGTCTGAAGCTCGTCGACCGCGGTGCGCGCCTCCTCGATCCGGTCGGCCGCTACAGCGATCTCGACCTGGGCGGGAAGGAGAGCCGCCCGGGCCGCACGGTCGCGGTGAGGTTCGGCCAGGGCCCGGCGGACCGCCGCCCCGGCCTCGTCCACCCGGCCCTGGGCCATCCGCAGCAGCGCCAGACCCGCTTGCGGCTCCCGCCCCAGCCGGCTGGTCTGAACGAAGGCCTCCTCGGCCGCGTGGAGATCTCCGACCAGCCGGCGGAGTTCGCCGACGTCGTACATCGCCTCGGCAGCATCCATGGCGTCCAAACCGCCCAGCTGCTCGGAAGCCAGCCTGGCCTCGCGCTCCGCCTCCGTCCACGCCCCCCGGAGCCGCAGGATCTCCGCCCGGTGCATACGGCACGTGCCGGAGAACATCAGGGCATCCTCGCGGGTGCCCACCCACTGCTCATAGGCCGCGGTCCACTCCGTAGCACGGCGAAACTCCGACACGAGCCGGCACAGGGCAATCGAGCTGCAGTAGACCCAGCACACGAAGTAGGAGTCGAGATCCCCGGCAAGCACAGCGATCATGGCCTCGTCCAGCAGCTTCACCCCCTCGGCCACCCCGTCAAGCCGGCACCGCACGCGGCCCACCTGGTGCAGACCCAGAGTCGCCAAGTCGAGATCCGAGAACCGACTGCCGATCTCCGCCGCCCGGGACGCCCGAACAAACGACCCCTCCAGATCATCACCCCAGTAGAGCGCCTCCGCCTCTACTGCGAGGGCATGGCCCAGCTCGACGCACTCCGGCTCCTCCGCCAGCAACCGCTGCGCGCGGGCCAACCAACCGTCACCAAGCGCCACGTCGCCTCTGAGCATGAAAACCATGCTCAATTGGCAGGCGCACATCGCCGCGCCGCGCGGAGCGCCGACGCGCAGGCGCTCGGCGTAGGAACGGCGGCCGGCCTCCACACAGACCTCGCCCCGACCGGTGAAATACGCGCACTTTGCGAGCAGGTCCAAGTCCTCCGCGCCGAGCGGCGAGGCCGCGTCAACGCTGCTGAGCAGCGTGAACGCCTCCTCCCAGAAGTGCTGCTCATACGCGGTGCGCGCCCGTTCGAGATCTTGGGACACCACACTCATGGCTGCTCCCTGTGCGCGAGATGCCGGCGCGAGACCCCCATGCAGAGCTCCTTATCTCAATCTAGTGGAGAGCTCCGGAACCCGGCGGGTCCGGCGGTCGGCCCGTGGGCTGTTCGACCCATGCCACCGGGCCGGGCGTCTTGAGCGATTCACCCGACGCCGCGTGCGCGCGCGTCCGGATAGGTTCGACAGCGTGATCCGGCAGAGGCGCACGGCGATCCGCAAAGGATCCCGCCGCGTGGGACGCCGGTAACCGCTAACTAGGTTCCAGCCCGCCCCATCCCCTCCGAGCACGCCCCAGGCATTCTTCACGAGGTTCTCGCACCGGGGAGCAGGTTATGAAGCGCAACGCTCGTCGCTTCCTCGTATCCCCCGTACTGGCAGCAGGTCAGTAATCACCGGGCCGGTTCGGCTCATTTTCCATCGCCGATGGTCCCATTTCCGGCCATTCTGATCTATAGCGAGGCAGATTATGAACATCACCATTGACGACTTCCTTCAGGGGCTCGCCAACGACGGCTACCCCTTCACCCGGAACGCGAGCAATCCCGAGTTTTGCATTCAGCACGGCTGGCACCACAGAGAGCATCGCTGCCCTGCCTGTCGCAGACGATTTCTCGCCCTACTCCGCGACACGACCAGGGCTCTCGATCGGCGGCGATCGCCCCATGAGCAGCGGTGATTCCGCTGCAGAAGCAGATGGTAAACCGTGGAGATCTAGAAATGTGGAGATGTGGCCATGTTCAGGCGATTTACGGCCTCGGCAATGGTGGTTGCCGCCGGGATCGGTGGCGGGTTGATCGCACCGTCGGCCGCCCACGCTCAGGACTACGGTCCCAACACCTGCAGACAGGGATATGTCTGGCGGCTCGCGCGTCCCAGCGATCTCGTGTGCGTCACACCCCAGACCCGTACGGACACCGCCAACGAAAACGCTCTGGCCCCCCGCCAGACCCTCCCGAACCGCTTCTGCAAGCAGGGCTATGTCTGGCGTGTGGCCTGGGGACCCGACGACCTCACCTGCGTTACCCCTCAGGCCCGGACGCAGGCACAGTACGACAACAGTCAGGCCGATGACCGGCGGCTGGCGGTGCGACTGTGGACCAATTCGGTGAACGGCACCCTCAAGGTCAGCGGCGACCACTTCAACGTGAACGGCCAGGTCCGCATCGTGGTCTCCGGTGCGGTCAACAAGTCCTGGACGGTCACAGCCACCAAGCACTCCGGATACGCCGGCGGGAGCTTCGGGTTCATCCCCGGATTCACCCAAGCGTGCCCGCCCGGGAACCCGAATGCCGAGATCCGCGCGGTCGATCTGACGTCGGGTCGAAGCACGATCAGCGTCCCGTTCGTCTACTGCATCAGGTATGACGAATGAAGCGAATTCGCTCGGACTGCCAGTCATGGGACGAGTAGACGCTCGGGGCCGGGCTGCGCGCATCAGACTAGCGGTAGGGAGGTTTCGGTCTTTCTGGCATGGCTCACAGAATGTAACTGACTTCTCCGCAGGCAGGCGTTCTGCTGTGCATGCGACAAGGCAATTTGGCTCGCCCACTGGGTGGGACCTTCGAACATTTGAGGTGGTTTCAATGGGTGGCAATGCACGATGCTCAGCGAAGCTGGGCGAAGAAATCAAGCGGCTCGAAGAATCGGGGCTGCACTGTTCGGCTGAGCTGCTGGTTCAGGGGGCCGAGCCAACGCAGGATTCGTCCTCCGCGGAATTGCCGCAGGGAGCCTCCGTACCGGTGGCCACCGCGCACTGGATCGGTTCACGGAGTGTGTTGGCCGCCGAGAATGAAGGCGAGCTCCTTGTGCAGCGACTCAGAAAGTGTTGGGTAATCGGATGATTACTGGTTCTTGAGGTCGTCGGCGAGGCGGCGGGCTGCTTCGGTCTCGATGGGGCCGCGCGGTTCGACCTCCTCGCCGGCGAGGCGGGCGGCCATGAGCCGGATCATCGCAACCTTGATCATCGCTTCGGCGTGCGCGGTCTTGCGCTCGTAATCCCGTGCCAACCGTCTGCACCGTCCCAGCCAGGAGAATGTCCGCTCGACCACCCACCTGCGGGGCAGCACCTGGAACCCTTTCACATCCACATTGCGCGGCACCGCGACGATCTCCAGGTTCTCGTGCTCGGCCGCCCAGCCGACCAGGCCCGCGTCGACCACATTCACGTAGCCACCGTCCACCCAGACCAGCCCGACCTGCGGAAACAGGCCCCGGATCCCGGCGAGGACCAGCTTCGCGCCCGCCCGGTCCTGCACCGAGGC